>CALCHA010000352.1 GCA_937901265.1 uncultured Phycisphaerales bacterium | reverse complement strand
CGCGGCGAACAAGGTGGCGGACCTGACAGCGACGCAGCCGGCGATACGCCCGTGAGCGGTGGGCGGGGTTGAAGGGCCTCCTGCGGGCTGAAATTGGATTTTCGCGGCGGCCGTTCTACTATAGACCATCGTCTATACAGGACCCGCTTTTATGATTCCCACATTTGTCGCTGATTCCCACCCTGATCCCTCGGAGTCGCCTGTGCTGCCGCAGGTTCCCGAGGCCGATCTTCTCGATGCTTATTCGCAGGCCGTGGTGTCGGCGGTCCACAAGGTGGCTCCCGCCGTGGTGCACATTCACATCCGCACGCAGGAGGGCGGGCGGAGCCGGGGCGGGTCGGGCTCGGGGGTGGTATTCACGCCCGACGGCTTTATTCTGACCAACTCCCACGTGGTGCACGGCGCCTGGCAGATTCGCGTGGCATTTGCCGACGGCAGGGAAGTGGGCGCGACGCTGATCGGTGAGGATCCCCACACGGATCTGGCCGTCATCCGCGTGGATGCGCGAGAGTTGTCTGCGGCGGACCTGGGGGATTCCGGGACGCTGGTTCCCGGGCAACTCGTGATCGCCATCGGCAACCCGCTGGGATTTCAGGCAACCGTGACGGCCGGCGTGGTGTCAGCGGTGGGACGCACGTTTCGCTCGCAGTCGGGCCGGCTGATCGACAACGTGATCCAGACGGACGCCGCCCTGAACCCGGGCAATTCCGGAGGCCCGCTGGTGGATTCGCGCGGGCGGGTGGTGGGGATCAACACGGCGATCATTCTGAACACGCAGGGTTTGTGCTTCGCCGTGCCGGTGAACACGGCGAAGTCGGTGGCGACGCAACTGCTGGCGCATGGCAAGGTGTCGCGCAGCTTCATCGGGGTGATGGGGCAGAACGTGCCGCTGCCGCGGCGGCTGGTGCGGTTCTGGAAGCTGGAACAGCAGCGTGGCGTGCTGGTGCAGGGCATCGAGGAAAACAGCCCGGCCGCGCGGGCGGGCCTGGAGGAGGGCGATGTGCTGCTGTCGATGGCGGGCCTGCCGGTGGGGGATGTCGACGCGTTGCACCGGATCCTGACGGCGGAGCGCATCGGGATTGACACGCCGATGACGGTGTTGCGGCGGTATGACCGCCTCGATCTGATCATTGTGCCCGGGGCAACCTGACCCGGCTGGGCGGAGCCCGGGCTCACACCATCTTTTCGGGATCGAGAGCGGCGTGCAGTTGGGCGTCGGTCATCAGGCCTTTTTCGAGGACGACCTCGCGAATGGTCTTGCCGGAACGGGCGGCTTCTTTGGCAATCGCGGCGGCGGCGTCGTAGCCGAGGGTGGGCGCCAGGGCGGTTGCCAGCATGAGACCGCGCTCGACCAGTTCGGGCCCGCGCGGTGTGGCGATGATTCCGTCGATGCATTGGGTGGCGAGGTTGCGGCACGCGTTCGCAAGGAGCGTGATGGATTCGTGCAGAAGAAGCGCCGCGAGGGGCATGGACATGGCGAGTTCAAAATTGTTTCCGCACGCGGCGGCCGTCATGGCAGCGTCATTGCCGATGACGCGCTGGCAGACCATCAGGAGCGATTCGCAGATGACCGGGTTGACCTTGCCGGGCATGATCGAGGAGCCGGGCTGCACGGCGGGGATTTCAATTTCTCCGAGGCCGGCGCGCGGGCCGGAGCCCATCCAGCGGATGTCGTTGCAGATCTTGGTGAGGGCGACGGCAAGGGCCTTGAGCTCCCCGTGCGCCGTCAGGGCCGCATCGAGCGACGCCTGCTCGCCAAAATGGTTGTCGGTTTCATGGAGTTCGATGCAGGTCCACGTAGCGAGAAGGGCGATGACTTTCGGGGCGAAGAGGGGATGGGCGTTGATGCCCGTGCCGACGGCGGTACCGCCCAGGGGGAGGCTGGCGAGGCGGAATTCGGCCCGCATGCGTCCGGCGGCATGCCACGCGGCGATCTGGCGGGCATAACCCTGGAATTCCTGGCCGAGACGAATGGGGGTGGCATCCTGCAAGTGCGTGCGTCCGGTTTTGATGACGCTCCAGAGTGCCTGCGACCGGACCTCGAGGGAATGGATCAGCCCCGCGACTTCGGCAGCCAGCGTGGCTTTCAGCATTTCCGCGGCCATGACCTGGAGGGAGGTGGGAAACGTATCGTTCGAGGACTGGCCGAGATTAACCTGGTCGTTGGGATGCACGGGGGCCTTGTCGCCGCGTTTGCCCCCGAGGAGTTCGTTGGCGCGTGAGGCGATCACTTCGTTGACGTTCATGTTGGTGGAGGTGCCGCTGCCCGTCTGGTAGACGTCGACGGGGAACTGATCCATCGACCAAGGCGCGTCGGCGAGGATTTCATCGCACGCCTGCACGATGGCCACCGAGAAGCGCCCCTCCAGCAGGCCCAGTTCCTGGTTCACCAGCGCCGCCGCCTTCTTCAGCATCCCATGCGCGCGAATGAACGCCCGCGGCATCGGCGTTCCGGAAATCGGGAAGTTCGAGATCGCCCGCTGCGTCTGCACGCCGTAATACGCCTGCGCCGGCACCGCCAGCTCGCCGAGGGAATCTTTTTCCATGCGCGTCGCATCGTCCATGGGCAGCTCCTTTTCAGGCCTTCCATCTTAGCTCGCCTCGCGGGCAGGGGCGCGGACGTGATGGCACGCTGAAGCGTGAACTCCGGACACACAGCTCCGCTCATTGCACCGCCGCGCCGCATCGCGTACGTTGTCGCCCATTCATACCACACCTCCGAGGAGCGAGAATGCCGCGCATCGCAGTTGCCCAATTACGGGATGGTGACCTGATCGAACAGGTCTTCGTGCTGGCGTCCAAGCAGATTGGCCAGACGGCAAACTCCAAGTTGTTCATTAAGGCGGAGTGCACGGATGCCACCGGGCACATTCACTGCCGGGTGTGGAACGCGACGCGCGACCAGTATGAGCGCTTGCCGCAGGCGGGATATGTGCGGGTGCGCGGGCGGGTGGAGACCTATCAGGGGCACCTGCAGCTGGTGGCGGACGTGATCGTGCCCCACGAGGATCTGGCGTCGCTGAACCTTTCGGAGCTAATCAAGCACACGAAGAAGAACGTGCCGGAGATGTACACGCGGGTGAAGGCGATCCTGAACCAGATTCAGGACAAGCAGCTGCGGGCGCTGGTGGAGGAATTCTTGTCGGATGGCGATCTGATGAAGAAGTTCATCATTGCACCGGCAGCCATGGGGATGCACCATGCGTGGATCGGGGGGCTGCTGGAGCACACGGCGTCGCTGCTGGAACTTGCGGTGCTGATCTGCCCGCGCTATCCGGATATCGATCAGGACCTGGTCTTCGCCGGGCTGTTTCTGCACGACATCGCCAAGACGGTGGAGCTTTCCTACACGGCGGGCTTTGATTACACCGACAATGGCCGCCTGATCGGCCACGTGGTGCAGGGGGCAATCTGGATTGATCAAAAGGCGCGGCTGGCGGAGGGGAAACTGGGACACCCGCTGCGCAAGGACCTGGTGACGGTGCTGCAGCATATTGTGCTTTCGCACCACGGCGTGCCGGAGTTCGGGGCGGCGGTCTGCCCCAAGACGCCCGAGGCGATTTTGATCAACCTGATCGACAATCTGGACGCCAAGACGCAGATGGCGGTCGATGCGGTGGCGGCACCGGCCGAGGACAACACCTGGACCGAATACCAGAAGGCGTTCAACACGAAGTTGTATCGGCCGACGATCACGCTGCACGACTGACGCCACGCAGGCTTTACCCATAAAAAGGATTAGGGCTGGGTCGTCGCGGCCTGGGTGGCCGCGCCGTTGACGCCTTGGGCGGCCTTGAAGGAGCGCTCCCAGAGGTCCTTGTGCGCCTCGGAGGCGGATTGATAATCCCCGGCCTTGATCTTGGCGAGCACTTCGCGGTTCACCAGCAAAATCTGGCGGCCGAGCTCGACCTGCTGGGCGAGGACCTCGGGGGCCAGCGAGTTAAGGCTGAACAGCGAGGCGGCGTCGATCTTCCAGTCGTTGCCCAGCTTCTTGAGCGAGATGGTGGCCCCCGGCTGATTGGTGGCGGCATCATCGGGGAGGGTGACGGCGGCGTCGTTGTTGGTGATCACGGGGGTGGCCTGGTCGAGCGCGGCGAGGCGCGATTTGAGCGCCGCCTCGGGGTCCCCAAAGGCTTCCGTGGAGCCTGCGCCGAAGCGGTCGCGCGAGGCTTTCTGAATCGCATTGGTGGAGAAGAGCAGGTCGAGGAACAGCGTGGCCATGGCCTGGTCACCCTTGTCACCAAAGGTGATCGCCTCGCGGGCGGCAGTCTCATCGCCCGCCTGCAGGGAGCGGAGGAACGTGGCGACGGTGGCCTTGGGGCTGGAGAGGTTCACGGCGATAGCCGGCGCGGAGGCGGGCACCGCGGACGCGGCAGGGGACGCGGGCGTCGTCGCCGGGTGGGTGGCCGGGGCCGCGGCCAGCAGGGTGAACAACAGCGCCGGGAACAGCTTGCGGGTGGTCATGGGGTGCCTCGAAGGTCGCCAAAAGAGAGGGAATCGTAGCGGCAAAGAGGTTCCCGCTCAAACGGCAAGGTCGGCGACGACGGGGTAATGGTCCGAGGCATAGGTAGCCAGCGGCGGCGTGAAGACCTCGCACGAGCGCAGGGCGGGTTCGAGCTGCGGGGAGAGAAAAATGAAGTCGACGCGGGTGGCGGGGAAGGCAGTGGTAAAGCTTTTGCCGAAGTCTTCGGGGCGGCGACCGCGGGCGTGGGCATCGATGTAGCCCTGCTGCAGGAGCCGTTCGACGAGGGTGCGGGGGTGCAGGTTGTTCTGCGGGGCGATGCGTTCGCGGGCTTTGGGTCGCAGTTGTTGCAGCGCAATGATCTGGTCGGGATGGTTGCTGTTGAAGTCGCCGGCGAGGAGATGCGGGCGGTCCTCGAAGCGCGCGGCGATGTCGAGGATGGCCGGCAGCTCGGTGAGGCGGACTTGTTCGTCGGCCAGGGTTTCGCGAGCATGCAGGTGCAGCGCCACGATCGGCAATTGCCCGCCCGCGGGGGTTGCGACGACGGCATGAAGCGCGGCGCGGGTGATGCGGCCATCGAGCGGGGTGTGGTTGACCGCTTCAAGGAGCGGAAGTCGCGACAGAATCGCGACGGCCCCCTGATCGCTGCGCGGATTGCGCGCGATGAAGCGGTCCATGTGCAGCCGATCGGCGAGGTGGTGCAGCAGCGCCTCGTCCAGGGCTTCCTGAACGAGCAGGACGTCCGCCGCGGCCCAGCGAACGACTTCGGCGATGGGATCGATGCGGCCGGCACCGCCTTCGAAGAGGTTGTAGGTCATCACACGCATCGCCGGAGTGTACGGCGGAAGAAAGCGAAAGGCGAAATCGGGTGCCTTGGCGTTTCGCATTTTCCGGAGCATACTTGCCGCATGGCGAGAGACTTTGCATTGGTGCTGCCGGCGGCGGGTTCGGGCAGCCGCTTCGGTCCCGCGGACAAACTGCTGGTGGATCTGGCGGGGCGTTCCGTGCTGCAGCGCGCGGTGGGGCTGTTTGCCGGGCATCCGGCGGTGGGATGGCTGGTGGTGATGACGTCGCGCGATCGCCTGGAGGCGTATCGCGACCATTTGGCGGGGGTGGCGCAGGGGGTGCCGCTGTTGATGGTGGAAGGGGGTCAGGAGCGTTATCAATCGGTGATGCATGGGCTGCGGGCGCTGGTGGCGGTGGCCGAAGCGCCCCGGTATGTGGCGGTGCATGATGCGGCACGCCCGCTGACGCCGCGATCGGTGATCGATGCGGCGTTTGCTGCGGCCCGCTCGCATGGCGCGGCGCTGCCCTGTCTGCCCGAGCCGGCGACGCTGAAGCGGCGGAATGCGGACAACACGGTCGGGCAGACCGTCGACCGGAAAAACCTCCTGCAGGCACAGACCCCGCAGTGTTTTGACCGCGCTCGACTGTTGGCGGCCTACGAAGCGCTCGCGGCGGCGGGCAAGCTTGGGGACCTCACCGACGACGCCCAGGTGTTCGAGCGGAGCGGCTGGCCGGTGTACATCACGGCAGGCTCGCCCTTGAATTTAAAGCTGACGACGGCGGAGGATGCACCCCTGGCGCGGGCGGTGTTGAGCCTTGCCCAGAGCGGCTGACAGGATCAGGGAATTTGCGGCGCGGCGCATCAGTCGACATCAAAGTCGACGTCCCCGTCCAATCCACCATAGCCCAGGCGATCAAGTTCTTCCTCCCCCAGGCCGGCGTGATGGCCGAGTTCATGGACGAGGGTTTTCCAGATTTCCCGTGCCAGCTCCTCGCGCGAGCCACAGGATTCCATCAATGGCAGGCGGTAGATGAAGATGCGCGACGGCAGTCCCCCTGAATCCTCGACGCCGCGGTCGAGCAGGCTGCGGCCCTCGTACAAACCCACGGCGTCCATCTCTTTGCCGGGCTGATCCTCGACAATGATGGGCACCTCGTCGACCCACTCGGCAACCTGCGCCGGCAAGGCGGCGATCGCGGCCTCGACGAGCTGATCAAACTCCCGGCGCGGGATGCGCATCACGAGCCCTTTACTGCTGGTAGAAGTCGCGGATTACGTCGCGATATTCGGGCGGCACGTTTTGCGTCGAGAGGTCGTCCATGGCTTTCTGGCGGGCTGCGGGCAGTTGGGAGTTGTAGGTGCCGATCTGGGAGTGGGTGTTGTCGGCAGGTCCGAGGACCTCGGAAGTTCCCGCGGCGGGTGCGGCGGTGTTCAACTGGCCGGTGACTTTGGTGATGTCGCCGGC
>CALCHA010000351.1 GCA_937901265.1 uncultured Phycisphaerales bacterium | reverse complement strand
GTCGTGTTTGGCGGGGTGGGTTTGGGCGTTTTTGTAGCCGTAGACGCGCAGCGAGGTGCCGGCGAGGGTAATGACCTGGTCGTTGCCGGTGCCCATGAAGTCGAACATGTGGAAGACTTCGTCAGGGAAGCAGAGGGTTCCCTGGCCGCCGGGGTCGAGGTGGAAGCGGAGCCAGAAGAGCTCGATGTGGCCATCGCCTTTCCAGTCGCCCTTGACGAAGTTGGGGTTGCCGCCGATGGGCTGGTTGGGCCAGACGGCGAGGCGGTTGCCGGAGGTATCGAAGTAGCGGATTTGCGCGCCGAGGGGCGCGCGGTTGCCGGCGGCGTCGGTGTACCAGCGGGAGTTGGCGACGATCTGCGGCTGCGGCCCGGAGGCGAGGTAATTACCGGCCTCGATCTTCTGGGTGTGGTTGCTGAAGCGTTGCCACTGCAGTTTGCCGGTGTCGGCGTCGTAAAGGACGGTGCCCACGTCCGACTGCCCGGTGACGAGTTCGAGCTTGCCGTCGCCGTTGAGATCGACGAAGCGGGCGGAATCGATGTGGTCATGGTTGTCGGGGAAGAGGTCGTAGTTGTTCCAGATTTCCTTGCCATCGGGGCCGAGCATGATGTGGGCGAGGTAGATGTTGTCGACGCCGGTGTGGTGGAGATCGACGGGATAGATGTAGTGGCCGTAGTAATCCTTGAGGTGCCGCTGCTCGTAGGACCAGAGAAGCTTGAGATCGGGCCCGTAGGCGTTGATGTAGACCAGGCCGCCGGAATCGGAGTAGCAGATGAGATCGTCGGGATAACCGGGATGGAGGCGTGCGACGGCGAGACGGAAGTTGTTGTAGACGTGCGGCATGGGCTGGGTGGGCCAGGGGACCTGGTGGCGGATTTCGCCAGTCATGCCGTCGGCGATGACGAGGAGTTCCTTGCCGTCGACGATGCGGTAGCTGGCGACGTCGGCCTTGCCGCGGTGGTCGAAATCCCACACGACGCCGGGGGCTTCGAATTCCGAGCGCTGCACGGTGCCGTCCTGAGGGGCGTCGTAGTGCCAGAGCTCGTGGCCGTCGTTGTCGTAGGCATAGGAGGAGTAGTTGGGGGTGAGGACGACGAAATCCATTTTGCCGTCGCCGTTGAGATCGCCGAACTTGACGCCGTCGGCACGGATGATGTGGTAGTCCTTGAGCAGCACGACGTTCTCGGGGTACTGGAAGGTTTTGACGTCCTCTTCGGTGAGGTTGGGATTTTTGGAAAGGATGAGGACGTCGGTGCTGGCGCCGGGGTGGATGTCGGTAAGGGTTATTTTTGCGGGGCCGGGCTGCAGGGTGAAGGTGCCGCCGGATTTAAAGGAGGCGGGGGCGTTGCCAAAAGTTTCGGCGGAGAGCTGATCGTTGACGGCGACTTTGAAGGAGGAATCGGCCGTGCCGCGGGAGCGGACGAAGAGGGTGTAGGTGGCGGCGGCGGGGATGTTGACGGTGGCGGAGAGGGGGGCGGCATCGCGGAGGTTGAGGGGGTAGTTTTCGAAGGTCCAGGTATCGGCGGCGGGAGTGGGGGCCTGCGCGGGGGTTGCGACCGCAGGGGCAGTGGTGGCTGCCGCGCCACGACCGCCGGCACCGCCGCGTCTGCCACCCCGAGCGCCTCCTCCTCCTCCGCCGCGTCCGCCCCCGCCGACGGAATCACCGAGGGGGATGGTGGCGAGGAATTTGGTGGAGTCGATAACGACGACGTCGGATCGCGGGACCTCGGCGTGGGCGGGCGCGACGCACGTCAGCGTTACGGCGGCCGTTACACATGCGGCAAGCCGCTGGATGGTTTTTACAGTCACGGCGCGTTCCTTGTCGCAGGGTTTACTTTTCCAAGGACGGGTTTCTGGTCCACGAAAATCACATTGTCAAAATCGGCGTGCCCCCCCGATGTTGTCTGGCCGCTGGCATAGATGCCGACTTTTGCCCCGATCCAGCGGCCCATTTTCGCCTGGAAAGTTTGCGGGAAGGGAACGTCGGTGCGGTCATCCCAAGCTTGGGCATCGTCGCGATCAGCGAACGAAAACCTGCACACGCCACCTGGCTGGACGTAAATCATCAAGCGAAGGACATGGCGGGTGGCAATTTTCGGATCGAGGTCGAGCAGTTTCGTAGCGACTTCCGGCTTGCCATTGATGGCGTCTTTCGCCACCCCGAGGCAGAGGTTGTAGTCCTGGCCCGAGCGCTGCACATAGAGCGTGGCGTAGTCCTGCCCCATGACCACCACGCCGGCGCGCTCGCCGTCGTTCAAGCCGGAGACGTCGACGTCGGCGATCATTTTGAACTCGTCCGCGGGCAACTTCTGCAGGAGGAGATTGGGGGCGTCCCAGAGGTTTTTGCCGCCGGCGGGCAGCGGCTGGGTGTTCAGCCGGATCCAACCGCGGCGCGCGGTCAGCGAATAGAAGTCCGGATTGGGATTCGCCGGCCACTGCCACTGCAGGCCGAGGGTTTTGGAGGAGAAATCGTCGGAGGTCTGCGGCTGCTCCGGCGGATAGGTCGCGCCGACATCGGGCATTTTGTACGTGAGCACCGGCTGTCCGGTGCCGTCGCCGTCGGGGTCTTCGCCGATGACGGGCCAATCGTTGACCCACTTCATCGGCTCGAGGTGGACGACGCGGCCATAGGGGCCCTTGTCTTGAAAGTGCATGAACCAGTCTTCGCCGGTTTGCGTGGTGACCCAGCCGCCCTGGTGCGGGCCGTTGATCGGCGTGGTGCCCTGGTCCATCACCTTTTTGGCATCGTATGGGCCGAGGATATTTTTGGAGCGGTAGGCCATCTGGTAGCCGCCGGTGACGCCGCCGGCGGGGGCGAGGATGTAGTAGTAGCCGTTGTGTTTGTAGAGCTTGGGACCTTCGACGGTGGGCCATTTGTTGTTGCGGCCATCGACGACGAGGGTGCCTTCGTCGAGGAGGGAGGTGCCATCGGGACTCATGCGGCAGATGGCGAGCATGTCTTTGACGCCGGCGCGGGAGTTGGCGAACGCATGCACGAGGTAGGCCTTGCCGTCATCGTCCCAGAGCGGGCAGGTGTCGATCCAGCCCTTCGATTGTTTCACCAGATGCAGCGGCGACCAGGGGCCGGCGGGGTTTTTGGCGGTGGCCATGAAGATGCCGTTGTCGGGGTCGCCGAAGTAGACGTAAAAGAGGCCGTCGTGATAACGCAGCGAGGGCGCCCAGACGCCGTTGCCATGCTGCGGTTTGTCGAATCCGGGGAGGGGATAGCTGTCGAAGACGTGGCCGATGATCTTCCAGTTGACG
>CALCHA010000350.1 GCA_937901265.1 uncultured Phycisphaerales bacterium | reverse complement strand
CCACCCGCAAACTGGTTTGAAACGCATGCAACTCTCCCGCCACCCGAATCCCCCGAAAGTCTCCCCATCCCTCAATCTCCGCCGCCCCCATCACCCGCCCCGCGCAAGCCAGCCCCATCACCACTGCCGCACCAATGCTCAACATCCGCATCATCAATCCCTGCTTCACAGTCACAATTCGTCATCATTTCCCTGCTGCCACCTCCGGTCCCATATTAACCCAACTTCTGCGGTTGAGTTCTAACTATTTTTTCGAGTCGGTGAATCGCCACTGTAATGTCACAAACTCCTCAGCCAACCACGCCGGTCTTTTCTGGGGGGCGGCGGCGCAGCAACAGCGCGGGCAGCGCGGCAACCAGCAGCAGGGCGGCGGAGGGCTCGGGCGCGGGCTGCACGTCGATCTTTACGGTCGTGGCGGCGATCTGGGCATCCAGCGGCGTCAGGTCGGAAAACAGCAGCGTGTCGGTCGTGGCTCCCGGATCGGCAATGGCGAAAGTGACGGGACCGGCGGCGGCGGCGGCGGCGGAGAAGGTGAAGGTCCCCAGCAGAATCTGCCGGAGGCCGCCCACGGGCGGGACGTTCGTGCCGTCGGGCCGGGAGAAATCGTCGCTGAGTTGCAGGGTCACATCGGTCGAGGGAAGGGCGGAAAGACCGGCGGGAGGATCGAAGGCGCTGGGGACACCGGTAGCGGTGTTGGCGGTAACCGCGGAGATGGTGACCAGCGGGGAAGCGCTCTGCGAGACTTCGACGCCGGCGGTCGCCAGGCCGTCATGCGAGGACAGGAGGGAATCGCTGTCATCGGCGGCGGCGAATTCCTGGAGGTAAATCGGAACCGATACGCTGCTGCCGGCGTTGACGGTGTAACTCGCCTGAGGCACGACAAAAGAAAAGATGGGAGCGGCCGAGACGGCGGCGGGCAGCGCAGCGAGCAGTGCCAGGAGGGTCAGGGCGGTCAGAGATCGCATGCAAATCCCCTTGCGAAAAACAGATCAAAGGTGATGGCCGTAGCGGAGGCGGAAGGCCGTGGTGTCGGTACTGTCGATGGTGCCGTTGCCGTCGTAATCCAGGGCGGCGACATAGTGGGCACCTCCGGCGGAGGAGCCATTGGCCGCCCGCATGGCGGCGTAATCGGAGGCGTCGACCGCCCCGTTGCCGTCGAGGTCGCCGAAGAGCCGGTAGAAGCTGAGGGTTGAATCGGCAAGGGTTTCGCCGGCGGAGTGGACCTTGTCGCCATGGAGGGAGAGGGCGTAAGAGCCGTCGGCGAGGGAGCCGGCCACGATATCGGCACCGGAGAAAGTCAGCAGGACGGAGGTGCCGCCGTTTTGCAGGAGGGCGTTGACGGCGATCTGGGTGCCGTCGGAACGGGTGAGGGTGAAGGCCCCCGCGTCGAGGGAAACGGGGGCGGTGAAATTGTAGGTGATGGAGGTGACACGGGAACGCTGGGCGGAGCCGTCGTTGATGAGGGCGGTGACCTGGGGAGCGGGCGTGGAGACGATGACCAGTTCGGAGGCGACGCCGGTGACGCCGTAGTTGTCGGTGACGCGCACGAAGAGGGAGTAGTTGCCGGGGGCGGCATAGGCGTGGGAGAGCGAGAAGCTGTGATCGGGGTTGAGCGTGAGGGGCTCGACACCCGAGCCGTCGCCGTAGTCGACGGTGGCGGTCCACGACTTCCCGGGGGCGTCGGCGAAGGCACCGGCCTCGGCAAACGGGGCGGCGGTGGTGGCGGCGTGGTTGCCGGTCAGGGAGACGCGCGGCGGGGCGTCCACGATGGTGACCGTGGTGAGGTAATCGGTGAAGAGTCCATCCTTGTCGGCCACGCGGGCGCGGACAGTGAGCGTGCCCGGGGCGGCGAGGAGGTCCTGGGGAATCAGGGCGGTGGCGGCGGCCGCGTTGGTCACTTGAAACGTGCCGGTGTTGCCGAAGTCAAAGCTGTAGGAGAAGCCGGCGGCCGTGTCGGCGTGGGAGGGGTCGTAGACGTCATAAAGGCTCACGGCGCCAGGCCCGCCGACGGGCACGGGCCCGGAGTTGACGATGGTGGCGACGGGGGCGGTATCGAGGACATCGACATGGAAGGAGGCGGGCGAGACGCCGCCGGCACTGTCGCTGATGGTGACGGTGAGGGTGTAGTCGCCGTTGTCGTCATAACGGTGGGCGAGGAGGAAGGTGTTGTCGGGGTTGAGGGCCAGGACCTGAGGGCCTGAGCCGTCACCGTAATCGACGGTGGCGGAGAAGGTCTGGCCGGCGTCGGGATCGGAGAAGGAGGCGGAGCGGTTGAGGGTGTCGCCTTCGTGGAGGGCGGCGTCGCCGCCGAGGGTGACGGTCGGTGCGGTGTTGGGCACGCCAAGGGTGGCGGTAGCGTCGGCGGTGGCAGGCGGGGGCTCGATGGTGCCGGCATTGGTGAGGGCGACGGAGTAGAACTGGTAGGAATGGCCGGCGAGGCCGTGGAAGGTGGCGGAGGTGTCGGAGGTGTTGAATTCAAAGACGCTGTAGGCACCGCCGTTGTCGGAGACGTAGAGGGTGAAGCCGGCGATGCCGGAGTCGCCGGGGGCGTCGGTGCCGGCCCAGGCGAGGGCGATGTCATTGGTGTCGCCGACGCGGGCGGCGGAGGCGACGGCACTGGAGGCGCCGGCGGTTTCGAGGGTGTTCGAGAAAGTGTTGGTGTCGATGGGGGGCTGGGTGTCGAAGATCACGCGGGCCTGGGCCGCGATGGATTGGCCCTGCAGGGCGATGGGTGGAGAAGCGACGGTGTAAGTGGCGAAGCCGTTGCCAACGCCGGTGCCGTCGTCGGCGGCGAGCAGGCCGAGGCTGGGGTCGAGGGGCGTGGTGCCGGTGGCGGGGTCGATGGT
>CALCHA010000349.1 GCA_937901265.1 uncultured Phycisphaerales bacterium | reverse complement strand
CTTCGAAACCCTTCTCCGCCCCCCCGAACTCGCCACCGCCACCAGCGCCACCGACCCCGTCCTCCGCCACGCCCTCCGCACGCTTTTCCCCACTCAGAACTCCGGACTCAGCACTCAGGACTATCCGGCCGCCGTCGTCATGCTCTACGGCAACATCCCCCTCCGCGCCAACCACATGATCGACCGCGCCATCCAGCTTCTCCTCGACACCGGTGCCGATTCGGTGCAGACCATTGCCCCCGTTGGCAAGTTCCACCCCTACTGGATGTTCGACTATTCGCCCGATCGCGGCACCATCAGGAAGCACATTCCCAACAACGTCTTCCGCCGCCAGGACCTTCCGCCCCTCTTCGCACCCACCGGCGCGGTGTATGTGATGAGAACCTCCGTTTTGATGGCCGCGGAGGGCAACGCCGACCCGCACGCCTTTCTCGGCACCGACCGCCGCGGCCTGGTCACGGCGCCCGAAGACTCCGTCGACATCGACACCGAAAAAGACCTCTTCCTCGCCGAAGCCATGCTCAGATCACGAGGTATTTTATGATCCTGCGCAACCGCGAGATTTTCCGCGATGGCGTCCCTTTCGTGATGGCCGAGATTGGCGTGAACCACGACGGGCAGATCGCCCTGGCTGAAGCCCTCATCGACGCCGCCAAAATCGCCACAGCAGACGCCGTGAAGTTCCAGCTTTTTGATGCCGACCTGCTGCTGGCGGATTCCGCCGCGCTGGTCGATTACCAGAAATCGGCCGCCGATTCCGCCCCCGACCTTCTGCGGCCGCTGCAACTCACGCCGCAGCAGATGGCCCCGCTGATCATCCGCGCCCACGACCACGGGCTCGCCGCGATCGTCACCCCCTTCTCGCCGTCGCTCGTGCCGGCGGTCAAGGAAATGAACGCCGACGCCATCAAGCTCGCCAGCCCCGACCTCGTGAACCTCCCGCTCCTCGAAGCCGCCGCGGCCACAGGATTGCCGCTGATTCTCTCGACCGGCGCCGCCACGCTCGAAGAGGTGCAGCGCACGGTGCAATGGCTGACCGATCTCCACGCCATCGAGCGCGCCCTCCTGCTCCACTGCGTGAGCGATTATCCCACCGCGCCCGAACGTGCCACGCTTGGCGCGATCACCGCCCTGCGCGACGCTTTCCCCGCGTTGCCCATCGGCTATTCTGACCATACCGTCGAAACCTTCACCGCCGCGCTCGCGGTCACCGCTGGTGCCTGCCTGCTGGAAAAGCATCTCACCCTCGATTGCACGCGAAAGGGCCCCGATCACGCCGCGTCTCTCGAACCCGCGCAGTTCGCCGAATACACCGCCCTCGCCAAAATCGGCTACGCCATGCGCGGCCCTTTCGCCAAGGCGCCGCAACCCGCCGAACTGCAAATCCGCGAACAAACCCGCCAGTCCCTCACCACCACCCGCGACCTCGCCGCCGGTACCACCCTCAGCGCCGACATGCTCACCGTCAAACGCCCGGGCACCGGCATCCCCGCCGCGGAACTCCGATCGACCCTCGGCAAAACACTGCGCCGCGCTCTGCCCGCCAACACCACCCTCACCTCCGATGTGCTCGCATGAAGAAAAACATCGCCATCCTCACCGGCACGCGCGCCGAGTTCGGCATCCTCACGCCGGTTATCCGCGCGCTGGCCGCATCCAAAACGCTCCGCCCGCAGCTCCTTGTCACCGGGATGCACCTGCAAAAACAGTTCGGCATGACGGTGCGCGACATCGAAGCGTCCGGCCTCCCCATCGCCGCCAGAATTCCCATGTACCGGCCGACCGACGCCTCCGCCGATTCTCTCGCCCGCGCCACCGCGGGCATTGCCAAAGCCCTCCGCGACCTCCACATCGACCTGCTGCTCCTCCTGGGCGATCGCCTCGAAATGCTGGCCGGTGCGAGCGCCGCCCTCGCGACCCACACCCCGATCGCCCACCTCCACGGCGGCGAAATCGCCCCGGGCACCTGGGACGAACAAATCCGCCACGCCATCACAAAGATGGCTCATCTGCACTTCTGCTCCACCAAAGCGGCCGCCAGGCGCATTCGCCAGATGGGAGAGGATCCCGCCGCCATCCACCGGGTCGGTGCCCCCGCGCTCGACTCCATGGATGTCGGCAGCGTCGCGTGGAAACGCCGAACGGAGGGGCCCATACTCCTGCTGCTCCACCCCTCCAGCCCGGACGCCGCTCTCGAACAGCGGCGGGCGCTGCTCGCGGTGCGCGCGATCGGCAAAGATCACCCCACCACCGTCATTGGCCCGAACAATGATCCCGGTCATCAAGGCATTCTTCTGGCCTATGCGCACCGTCAGCTCCCCGTGCGCATGTCGCTGAGACAAAGCGATTTCTGGGCGCTCCTTTCCGGCGCCGCCCTGCTGGTCGGCAATTCTTCCGCAGGCATTCTCGAAGCCGCCTCCTTTGGCATCCCCGTCATCAACCTCGGTGATCGCCAGAAAGGCCGCCAGCGCAACGCCAATGTCATCGACGTTCCCTGGTCCGCGGGTGCGCGTGGAATCCGGCTTGCGCTCCGCCAAGCCCTTACGGACCCCGGCTTTCGTCGCAAGGCGGCGCGGCGTAAAAATCTGTATGGCGACGGCCACGCGTCCCGGCGCATCGTGGAAGTTCTCGAATCCGTGAAGTTTCCCATGCCCACCACCAAGTCGCTCCACGATCTCTGAGCGGGCTAAAAGCGAATCCACTGCAGGCACAATCCCTGGGCCGGCGCACAGAATCCGGCCTGCTGGCGATCCTTGCTGGCAATGATCTCTGCCACCCGATGCGCACGCCAGTGGCCGGTGCCGACTTCGAGCACCGTGCCACCCATGGAACGACACATGTCGTAC
>CALCHA010000348.1 GCA_937901265.1 uncultured Phycisphaerales bacterium | reverse complement strand
GCCTCGATCACCTTCCACACGTCGATCCCCATGCGATCGAGGATCACCTTCAGCTCGTTGATGAACGCGATGTTGATGCAGCGGTAGCAGTTCTCGAGGATCTTCGACGCCTCGGCAATTTCGCAGCTCTCGACCGGCACCACCGTCTCGACCGCACACGCATAAAGCGCTGCCGCCGCCTTCAGGCTGCCCGCATCATACCCCCCCACCACTTTGGGAATGGAGGCCGTGTGAAAATCCTTCCGACCCGGGTCCTCGCGCTCCGGCGAATAGGCCAGCAGAAAGTCCCGTCCCGCCTTCAGTCCGCTCTTCTCCAGTGCCGGCAGCACCACCTCGCGCGTCGTGCCCGGATAGGTCGTGCTCTCCAGCACCACGAGTTGCCCACGCTTCAGATGCCGCCCGATCACCTCGGCCGTCTTGGTCACAAACGTCATGTCCGGATCGCGGTTTTTCGTCAGCGGCGTGGGTACGCAAATAATCAGCGCGTCACACTCCTTCAACCGCGAAAAATCCGTCGTCGCGTCGAACTGCTTCCCCTCCACCAGTTCCTTCACATAACTCGAGGGAATGTGCTTGATGTAACTCTGTCCCGCCAGCAGCTTTTTAATCTTCGTTTCGTCCACGTCAAAGCCGATGCAGCGCAGCCCTCCCACGGTCCCGCCCGCGGACTTCTGGCCCTGCGTAAAGGCGCGCACCAGCGGCAGCCCCACGTAGCCCAGCCCCAGCACGCCCGCCGCCGCCCGTCGCCGCGAAATCCGTTCGAGGAATTCTTCCACCATGTCCGCCCTGCTTCTACGTGAGAAAAACGAAGCGGCATTATAGAGCGTCCGCGCTGCCCCGCCACACGCACGCCCCATCCGGTATACTCTCCCCCTCCCGCTTTTCTCACCATGAGGTTCCATGCAGGACGACATCCGCGACATTCTCATCGACCGCTACGCCATTCAGGCCCGGGTCTACAAGATGGCCCAGCAGATTGCCGCCGATTATGGCCAGCGGGAATTCCTCCTCATGCCCCTGCTCACCGGCTCGATCATCTTCGTCGCCGACCTCGTCCGTCACCTCCCCGTGCTCATGCGCATCGACGTCATGGCCGTCTCCAGTTATCCCGGCAAGGCCACCACAAACCAGGGCACACGCATCCTTTATCCCACTGAGTTCGACGTCGCCGGCAAGCATGTACTGGTGATCGACGATATTCTCGACTCCGGCCGCACGCTCAACTCCGTCCGAAACCTCCTCGCCGAGCAGAACGCCGCTTCCGTGAAGACCTGCGTCCTGCTTAAAAAACGTCTCCCCACCGCACCCGCCACCGAGGCCGACTACCTCGGCTTTGAAATCGCTGATGAATTCGTCGTCGGCTACGGCCTCGATTACAACGGGTACTACCGCAACCTCCCCGACATCGCCATCCTTCACAAACGCGTCTTCGCGCCCGACGCCTAAATCCGCCCCGCCCCGTATAATTCCGCCATGCCCACCGCCGCGCCACAGACCCCGCCCCATCCCACCCATGCCCAGGCGGAGGATTCCGCCCCCATTTCCCCCGCGTACCTCGCCGCCGGTGTCCCGCACGAGCTGCTCCACGGCGATGAGATCATCCTCCTGCTTACCAAGCCCTCCCTCTGGTTCCTCCTCCTCACCACCTTTCGCTTCTGCCTCACCACCGTTCTTCTGGGCGTCATCGCCGTGCGGTTGCTGGCCATGGCCTCCACCACCTATTTATCGCCCACCGCCGTCGCCGCGATTACCGTCGTCATTTGTCTCGGCCGTCTGGTCTGGGCGATCCTCGTGTGGACCAGCCACGTCTACATGCTCACCGATCGCCGCATCGTCACCATCAAGGGCGTCATCAACGTCACCCTCGTCCAGACCAACCTCCGCAAGGTGCAGCGCACCGAGCTTTATCGACCATGGCTTTTCCGCATCTTCGGGATCGGTTCCCTGGGCATCGCCACTGCCGCCACCACCTCCTTCGATGCCACCTGGGTGATGATCGCCCGCCCCCTCGCCACCCACGAGCAGATTGTCGCCGCTATTCACAAGTCGCAATGAGCACCGCATGACCCTCCTGCCACCGCCGGCCGACAACGTCATCCTCCCCCGCCCGCCCCGCCTGCGCGTGTGGCCGTCGTATGTGGCGGTCATTTCGCTCATCGTGGGGATCCTCGCGGCGCAGATCGGCATCGTGTTGCTCGCAGGCATTTTCCTCGCAATCCGCGGTGTCCCCGCCCGGGAAATCCAAAACACCCTCACAGACCTCGCTAGCGCCCCCGCTTACCTCGCCGTCGTCGTCATGGTCAACATCGGTTTCGAACTCTGCGCGGCCCTCCTCCCGGCGATGCTCTCGCCTGTGCCCCTGCCGCGCCGCCTGAGCCTCCGCAGGCCGCGCATCTCCTTCGTCGCCCTGAGCCTCGCCGCCCTGGGCGTCACCTGCTACGCCGTCGCCTACGACTGTTTCGCGAGCCTCCTTGCCCTGCACTCGGACACCCTCGAGAGCTTCTCCAGTTCGCTGGACTCCGGCGGCCCGATCAGCCTCGCCGTGATCCTCTTCGCCGTCTGCCTCGGCGCCCCTATTGCCGAGGAACTCTTTTTCCGCGGATACCTACAGACCCGCCTCGCCGCCCGCCATGGCCCTGTGCTGGGAATCCTCATCACCGCATTTTTCTTCGGCCTCATCCACATGGACCCCGTGCAATCCCCCTTCGCCTTCGGCTTCGGCATTTACCTCGGCATCATCGCCTACCGCTCCCGCTCGATCTTTCCCACCATCTTCGCCCATGCTTTCAGCAACACCTGTGCGGTCCTCCTTTCCCTGTTCCTCCCGCTGCCCCACAATGCCCTTCTCCTGACCGCCCTCATGATCCTGCTGGCCAGTGCCGCTCTCCTCCTGCTGCTGCCCACCCTCCTGCTCACCCCGCGCGATTAGGCCGCCACGGCTTCACGCCGACGCAACCTCGTCCGCTTCCTCCTCCCGCACCTCTGCCGGCAACTCCAGCCGCAGCGTCTTCACCCGCCGCGGCTCCGCCTCCAGCACCGTGATCACCACCCCCTCCGCCTCCAGTTGCTCCCCTTTTGCCGGAATCACCCCCAGCGTCGAAATCACAAAACCCCCGATCGTCTGGTAGTCCTCATCCTCCGGAAAATTCAGCTCCAGCTCCTGGTTCAGCTCCGACAGATCCATCCGGGCGTCCACCTCCACCGTCCGGTCGTCCACCCGCCGCAATTCCTTCGGCTCGGGAATTTCATACTCATCCGCGATGTCCCCCACGATTTCCTCGACAATGTCCTCCGTCGTCACCAGCCCGCTTGTCCCCCCATACTCATCGAGCACCACCGCCATGTGCACCTGCTGCAGCCGAAACTCGCGCAGCAAATCACGCAGCGGCTTCGTCCGCGGCACGAAATAGGGCGGCCGCATGATCTTCCGCAGTTCCATCTGCTCGTCATCCCCCGCCGAGCCCCCCGCCACGTTCAAAAACTGCAGCAGATCCTTGGCGTACAAAATCCCCACGACGTTGTCGAGCGTCCCCTCGAACACCGGCACGCGCGACAACCCATCCTTCACGATCCTGTCCCGCACGTCCAGGATCGGGCTGTTCACTTCCACCGCGATAATGTCCGTCCGCGGCGTCATGATCTGCCCCACCTGCAGGTCGCGGAAACTGATCACCCCCTCGATCATTTTCTGCTGGTCCTCATCCACCGTTCCCTCCGCCGTGCCCTCCGCCACCAACGACAGGATTTCCGCCTCGCCGCGCTCCAGCCGCTCGTCCGGGTCATCGCCCAGCGACACCCCCGCCAGTCGCCGCACGATCTCATCGAATATCGTCAGCATGCGCACCAGCGGCCAGAGCGCCACATGCACCAGACGCATCAGCGGCCAGGTCAACACCACCAGTTGCTCGCCCGCGTACTTGCCCCAGGCCTGCGGCACCGCCACCGAAAAAATCAGCAGCGCCGGCATCGTGATCAGCAGCGTCCAGCCAAAGACCCGCACCGGGTGCGGATCCCCCAGGTACCGCCCCCAGAAGTACCAAGCCACCGCCACGATCACCGTCACGTTCGAGCCCAGCCGCAGCGTCGACGCCGTCAACGCCACGTCGTACCGGAGCTTCAAAATCGCCGCCAGCGTCCCCGGTCGCCGCCCCTCCAGCAGCTCTTCCAGCTGCACCCGGGACATCGAGCGCAGCGCATAGGACACCGTCGACAGCAGCAGCGACGCCATCAGGCCGGCCAAAAAAATCCACCAGGGCACCTGCATGCTCATGGCTGCCCCCTCTTCCGCCCATACACCGCCCCGACCCCCAGTGCGCCAAGCAGTTCATCCTCTCGCCGATGCATGCGCCTCGCCTTCGACGGCGTCACGTCGTCGTAGCCCTGCACGTGCAGCAGGCTGTGCACCGCATACAACAGCAGCTCCTCGCGAACCCCATGCCCAAGCTCTCCCGCCCGTCGCCC
>CALCHA010000347.1 GCA_937901265.1 uncultured Phycisphaerales bacterium | reverse complement strand
CAGTCCCGCCGCCAGCGGATCCTCCTCTTGGGTCAATTCATGCCCATACAGCGGCATGCCCGCTTCCATACGCAGCGTGTCCCGCGCCCCCAGCCCCGCCGGCTTGAGCGTCGCGTGCTCATCATCCGCCTTCAGCAGATAGTTCATCGCCAGCCCCGCCGCCGTCGTCCCGCAAATGATCTCCGCCCCATCCTCCCCCGTGTAACCCGAGCGGCAGACGGTGAACTGAATCATGAGCATGTAGCGCTGCACGCTGCAATGGTAGCGGCGAAGATCCGACACCGGATCAGGCAGCACCTCATCGAGAAGCCCCACCGCCTTGGGCCCCTGGATGGCCACCATCGCTGTCTTCAACCTCTCGTCGTCGATCGAAAAAGCGCCTTGCCCGCGTTTTTCCTCAAACCAGCGCAGCAGCTTCTCGCGGTTGCTGGCGTTGCAGACCATCAGCCAGTGGTTGTCGAAGCGCGAGACGATGACGTCGTCGAGGATGCCCCCCGCGTCATTGCACACCAGCGCGTACATCGACTGGCCATCGAGCGCCTTCGAGAGGTTGCGCGTGCAAACCCGATTGAGGAACGCCTCCGCCCCCTTCCCGGTGAATTTGAGGCGGCCCATGTGCGAAACATCAAAGATGCTCGCTGCCGCCCGGGTGTGTAGATGCTCCTCGATGATCCCCTTGTACAGCAGCGGCATCTCCCAGCCGGCGAAGTCGACCATGCGCGCGCCGGCCTTGAGATGAAAGTCGTAGAAGGGGGTGCGTTTGAGGTCGGGCACGAGCAAATCTCCGGGTTCATCCCCATCAGAGCTGCGACCGTCAGGGAGCGACCGCTTGACCAGCGAAGGCACAATCGTCGCTTCATGACGGCCGCGGCGCTGATGGCGCGCTGGCAATGCGGGGACTATACTCCCCTTGTCCCCCGCCTTCCAACGGGCGGGGGGTCCTTTGCGATTGGGATGCAGCCATGAACGATCTTTCCGGCAAGGTGGCGGTGGTGACAGGCGCATCGTCGGGCATCGGCGCGGCGACGGCGGCGGAACTGGCGCGGCTGGGAGCGGCCGTCGTCGTCCATGCGCGGCGGAAGGAGCGGCTCGAGGCCGTCGTCGCAAAGATCGGCGGGCAGGGGGGCAAGGCGATCGCCGTGGCGGGCGATGCGGCCTACGTGGACGACAACGAGCGCCTGATCGCACAGACCTTGGCGTTTTCTCGGGGTGCGGGCAACGCGGGGCGGATCGATGTGGTCGTCGTCAACGCCGGACGCGGGCTGGCTGGGGGCGTGATGTCCTCCGACCCTGCGGAGTGGCTGGCGCTCTACGAGTTGAACGTGCTCGGAGCCGCCGACCTCATGCGGCGCGCGGGAGAGCTGATGGTCAAGCAGGGCAGCGGCGACATCGTCGTGCTCGGGTCGGTCTCGGGGCACCACATTTCACCCTTCTCCGGATTTTATGGCTCCACCAAGTGGGCCCTGGCGTCGCTGGCCGAGGCCATGCGGCGGGAGGTCTGCGCCCACGGCGTCCGCGTGACGACGGTCAAGCCCGCCGTCGTCATGTCGGAATTTCAGGAGAATGCGGGATACACGAAGGAAAATTTTTTCAAGGGTATCGAGAAGTTCGGCAAGGTCCTCGACCCCGACGACGTAGCGCGGGTCATCGGATTCATCGTCTCCCAGCCCCCGCACGTCCATGTCAACGAGGTCGTCGTGCGTCCGACCGGTCAGGATTATCCGTGAGGGGGCGGCACCCCCAGAGAGGGTGCGTGGCAAGTGCCTCTCCTTACCCTTCAAACATCTTCATCTGGTGCCGTTCCAGCCCGAACTTGCTCAGCTGATGATCCACCGGAATCGGATAATTCCCCGACCAGCAGGCCGTGCAATAATTCTCCGCCGGCTTGCCCATGCACGCCAGCATCCCCTCCAGCGACAGGTACGCCAGCGAATCCACCTCGATGAAATCGCGGATCTGGTCCACCGTCCGCCCGTTGGCGATCAGCTCGGTAGGGGTGGGAAAATCAATCCCGAAAAAGCAGGGATGGCGGATCGGTGGGCAGGAAACCCGCATGTGGATCTCCTTCGCCCCCGCACGCCGCAGCGCCAGCATCTTCCCACGCGTCGTCGTGCCACGCACGATCGAGTCCTCCACCACGATCACCCGCTTGTCCTTCACCATCTCCGGGATCACGATCAGCTTCATCTGCACCGCCAAATCCCGCATGTGCTGCGAGGGCTGGATGAACGAACGCCCCACGTACCGGTTCGGGACGATCCCCTCCTCAAACGGTATCCCCGACTGCTTCGCAAACCCCAGCGCCGCGGAACGCCCGGAGTCCGGAATCGGAATCACAATGTCCGCTTCCGCCGGCGCTTCGATCGCCAGCCGCCGCCCCATGCGCTGGCGAACTTCCATCACCACGTTTCCGAAAAGATTGCTCGACGGACTCGCAAAATACACATGCTCAAACGCGCAGTGCGAATGATGCGGCGGCATGTCCTCCGTGAAAAAGCGGCTCGTCAGCTTCGTCCCCGTCTGGTCCACCGTCACGATTTCCCCCGGCTCCACCTCCCGGATATAGGTCGCCTGAATGCTCGTCAACGCACACGTTTCCGAGGCGAAACAATAAAATCCGTCACGTGTCTGCCCGATCACCAGCGGACGAAAACCCCACGGGTCGCGGCATGCCTCGAGCCGATCCGCAAACAAAAACGGGAAGGGAAACGCCCCCT
>CALCHA010000346.1 GCA_937901265.1 uncultured Phycisphaerales bacterium | reverse complement strand
GAGTTCGCGGATTCCACCGATTCGAGCAAGGATTGGATCGCCAAGCTGTGGGCGACGCGGCGGGTGGGCTACCTGCTGGATGAGATTCGTCTGCATGGCGAGACTGCGGAAGTGAAAAATGAGGTGGTGGATTTGGCGCGGAAGTGGGGCGTGGTGACGCCCTACACGGCGATGCTGATCATTGAGGACGAGCAGAAGCGCAACGTGCCGCTGGCGGAACGGAGCCTGCGCGAGATGGCAGCCGATCACGGCGCGCAGGCGCGGGCCGGCGTGGCGTTGGACAGCTTGCGGAGGCAGCAGGTGAGTGGCGGCCAGGCGGTGGCCAACAGCGTCAACACGCGGGACTATCAGACGGCGTCGAACCTCGAGGCGTCGAAGGCGGCCGGGGAACAGGCGGCGGACCGATCACGTTTTGCCGACCAGGACAGCGCCGCGCTGGCGCGGGCGACGCCGTCCGCCGCCCTTGGGGGATTTGGAGGCGGCGCGGGTGGCGGTGGCGGGGCCCGCGGAGGCCGCGGTGGCCGCGGCGGCGGCAGCATCTTTGGCAATGCGGCGGCGCCGGCGTCGCCCCCGGCACCCCCGGCCGCCAACCTCGGCACCTCCACCGCCAGCGGCTGGCAGGCCGGCTCCTCGACGGACGCCAATGTTCAGGGCTACCGTGTCGTCACCAATTACGCCCAGCAGACCCGCATGGTCAAGGACCGCAATTTCTTCCTCAACGGCAACCAGTGGACCGACGCCACCGTCCAGGATGCCAAGGACGCCAAACATGTGAAGGTCGTCTTCGGCTCCACTGATTACTTCGACCTGCTTAAGAAGTACCCCAATGCGGCGGCGTATTTTGCCCTGGGCAGCAATGTCACGGTGGCCCTCGATGGAACGGTCTATGACATCGTCGAAGAAGCGGCGAAGTAAATGGCTGAAAGCACACCTCCGCTTCCTGCGAGCGCAGGGGTTTCTTAACGCGTTTGCGGAGCGTAGCTGGGCGCGTGACACGCAGGCGGGTATTCTGCGGACATGGTGACCATTGCGATTGAGCATGTGACGAAGCGCTTTCCCGGCAGCACGGGCAGTGCCGGCCCGGGGTCCGCGTCGGGCGGGGGAACGCTCGCCGTCGACGACGTCTCGCTGACGATTCCCGCGGGAAGTCTCTTTTTTCTGCTGGGCCCCTCGGGCTGCGGCAAGACCACCCTGCTTCGCATGATCGCCGGTTTCATCCTGCCCACCGAGGGTCGCGTCGCCTTTGACGGCAAGGACATGACCTATGTCCCCCCGCACCAGCGCGACACCGGCATGGTGTTTCAGAGCTACGCGCTCTGGCCGCACATGACCATCGGCGACAACGTGGGCTTCGGCCTCGACGTACGCGGGGTCAAGGGTGCCAAACGCAGCCAGCAGATTGATGAGGCCCTGAACCTCGTCCAGATGGGGCAGTTGCGGAACCGCAAGCCCAACCAGCTTTCCGGCGGCCAACAGCAGCGCGTCGCGCTCGCGCGGGCGCTGGCGTTTCGCCCCAAGTGTCTGCTCCTCGATGAGCCCCTGAGCAACCTCGACGCCAAGCTGCGGCTCGACATGCGCACGGAAATCCGCCGCATCGTCAAGCAGACCGGCATCACCGCCGTGTACGTCACGCATGACCAGAAAGAAGCGCTCTCGATGGCCGACGGCATCGCGGTGATGCGCGCCGGCAAGCTGCAACAGACCGGCGGCCCGGCCGACCTTTATCGCAAGCCGGTCTCCCGTTTCGTCGCGGATTTCATCGGCGAGTCGAACTTTCTGCCCGGGGAAATCGAACAGATCAGCGGCAACCTCGTGACCGTGAAGACCAAGGCCGGTGCGCTGTTTGCCATGAAAAACACCATCACGATCCCCATCGCGCCCAAGCAGAAGGTGCTGGCGGCGTTTCGTCCGGAGGCCGTGCAGATCGTCGCCGGCGACCGGGATCTCGGGGCGACCGTCAATCAGCTTCGCGGGCGGCGCGTCCACACGACTTACCTTGGCGAGATTGCCGAGCACCTTGTCGATGTCGAGGGACAGCAGATCAAGGCCTTTGAGCTCAACCCGCGCGGCATCGCCGCACCGGGCGACGAGGTGGTCCTCAGCGTCCGCGCGGAGCACATCATGCTTGTTCCGGATGGCACCTGATGCGGGCCCTGCGACAGACCCTTCGTGGATGCGCGCTGGCGACGGCCACGCTCCTGGCGCTGGCGCTCGCCGCCTGCGGCAAGAGCGACGCGGACACCCCCCACATCGACATCGTCACCCCGCACGGCTCCAACATCCGCCGCGAATTCGCACAGGCCTTTTCCGACTGGCACAAGCAGAAGTATGGCACCGCCGTCACTATCAACTACCCCGATATCGGCGGCGGGGGTACCGGCAACATCGCCACCTATTTGAGCTCCGCCTACGACCACGGCGCGGCCAGCACCTTCGACATCGTCTGGGGCGGCGGCTCGGCGACCTTCGGCCGCTTTGAGCGGTTCCTCGTTAAGCCCGACCTGCCTCAGGCCCTCCTCGACCAGGTCCCCCCGGATATCTTCGGCACGCCGCTGCATGGCCCGGGCGACCTGTGGATCGCCGCCACCATGTCCAACTTCGGCATCGTGGCCAATAAGGACCGCATGACGGAGCTGGGCCTCGCCGAGCCCAAAGTCTGGGCCGATCTTGCCAAGCCTGCGTGGTTCGGTGATCTGTCGATTGCCGACCCCTCGAAGTCCGGCTCGGTGCTCACCAGCTACGACATGACCTTCGTGCAATACGGGTGGGACAAGGGCTGGGGACTGCTCACCCGCTACTTCGCCAACGCGGCCGTGGTGCGCGACAACGGGTCCAACCCGGCCGACGACGTTGGCTCGGCGACCGCGGTCGCCGGCATCGTCATCGACTTCTATGGCCGCAACCACGTCATACGTGTCGGCCCGCAAATCGTTGAATTTATTATCCCGCAGGGCGGCTCCACCATCGATGCCGACCCCATCGCGATGCTCAAGGGTGCCCCCCATGCGGAGCTGGCGGCCCATTTCATCGAGTTCGTCATCAGCCCGCCCGGCCAGCGCCTCTGGGTGTTCAAGGCCGGCGTTCCCGGCGGACCGCGGCGGAACGTGCTGGGCCGCCTTACCGTGTTGCCGGAGCTGTACAAGAATGAATCCGCCATGATGTTCGACGCCACCAATCCCTTCGCGCAGGCGGAGGCGCTCAAGGCGGATCCGAAAGCCTCGGCCGCACGCCGCGCGTTCATGGGCGATCTCGTCAAATCGGCGCTGGTGGACAATTATGCGGCCCTGCTGGCGGCGCGACGCGCGGTGATCGCGGCGGGCGATCCCCCCGACCTCGAAGCGGCCTTCGACAAGCTGCCGACGTTCCGTAGCAGTACCGTAAGCCCCGGCGGTGACCTGGTCTACAGCGATTACCGCGACGTGACGGCGGCGGAACAAGCGGCGCTGGCGGCGGAATACAAGCCGCGGGAAGAGGCCAAGCTGCCCTACGCGGACCGCATCCAGAAGAGCCTGGAGAGCCACTGGCGGCAGGAGTTCGCGGCGCGCTTCGAAGCCCTGCGGCAGGCGGCGGAGGCACGCCGTAAATGAGTCCCCGCGGCACCGGGCAACCGTTGAGGCGGCGGAATAGTTTACAGGCCGGAAGTTTTTTCTGGCATTGCCGATAATCTCCGTTAAAATGGATTCACACGCCTGCGTGGCGAGTGGCCCGCAGGCAGGCCCGGCCTCCTTTCTTAGAGGTGCGTCCATGCTGCGTCTAAGCGTTTGTTCCCTCCTCGTGGCCTGCATGGCCGCTGGTGCCGCGTTCGCCGCCGACACCGCTTCCACCACCTCCCTTCCCCCCAACACCCGCAGCGCTGGCATGGTCACCAACGCGCGACGGGCCCTGAGCCAGAACCTCGGACGACTGCAGGTCGACCAGGTTTCCGTGCAAAAGGTCCTCGATTACCTGCGCAATGCCTCCGGGGCGAACATCGTCGTCAACTGGAAGGCCCTCGAAGCCTCCGGCGTGCAGCGCGAGGCCCCCGTCTCGCTGGACGTGCGCGGTCTCACCCTTACCAAAGCCCTGCAACTGGTTCTCGATCAGGCCTCCCCCGCGGCCCCGCTCACCTACACCGTCGATCAGAACGTCATCAGCATCACCACGCAGGAAGAGGCCGACAAGGTGATGATCACCAAGGTCTACATTGTCGATGACCTCGTGATGCCCGATATGGTGCAGCAGAGCCCGCCGAGCTTTGATCTCAACGCCGTCACGAAGAGCAACAACAACGGCAGTGGCGGTGGTGGCGGCGGCAACCAGCAGAGCATCTTCCAGAACACCAACCAGGGCAGCAACGCCGGCACGCAGGGCAAAACCGCCGACCAGAAAGGCGAGGAACTCGCCGAACTCATTCGCGCCGTGGTGCGGCCTGAAATCTGGAAGGAAGCCGGTGGCCCCGCGGCCATGCGTTATTTCAGCGGCAAGCTGATCGTCACCGCGCCCCAGTCGGTGCAGGAGATGATCGGCGGCGATGTCAATTCGACCACCGGGGCACTCCGCGTCGGTATGTAATCGGGCCTCTCACCTCCGGTGGGTATGCGGCGGATGCCTTTCATCTTCGGGGCGATCATGGCGGCGGCTCTGCGAGTCTGCCCCGAAACGCTCTGCGCCCAGGTGAACGGCGGCATGGCGATTGGCACCTCCCTCAACGTCGGCACGCTCTCCACCGGGGCCACCCTCTCCGTCCAGGCCGCCGCCTCTTCCGACAATCGCTACGTCACCATGAGCGTCCAGCCGACCTTCGCCAGCCTGCAGGGCTTCGACACCTTCACCACCGGTGGCGGCGGCACCGGCCTGACGCTCGCCGCGGGTCTCCACTCCGTGCCGTTCCGCCCCGCCGTCGTGGGCAAGGTCACGCTCGTGGAAACGGACCGCAAGCTGCTGACCAAACCGATCAAGGCGGCCACATGGAAGGAGACATCGCTCAAGCTCGCAGCGCGCAAGCTCGCCGACGCCGCCGACACCAACGTCGTGCTGGGCATCCGCGGGCTCGAGCAGGCGGGGGTGGACGTCAACGCCCCTCACACCTTCACGATTCCCGCCGGGCCGCTGAAAGGGGCGCTGCTGGCGGTGCTGGAAAGTGCGCTGCCCGATCAGGACATGGTGATCACGGCGGATGAGGGGGTCGTGCAGATCGGCACGCAGGCGCAGG
>CALCHA010000345.1 GCA_937901265.1 uncultured Phycisphaerales bacterium | reverse complement strand
CAGGGCCGACGAGGAACTCGCTGCCGGCGTCGAGGTCGATGGGGTGGCCGTCGGTGGTGGCGTTGGGGAACTCAAGGAAGAGGGGGCGCATGATGGGCAGGCCGGTGCGGGACATCTCTTCGGCGGTGGTGTAGAGGTAGGGCATGAGGCGGTAGCGCTCTTCGATGTAGCGGCGGCGGATGGCTTCGTGCTGAGGGCCGTCGACCCACGGCTCGTGGGGGCGGGTGCCCTTGGCGGCGTGGTCGCGGTCGATGGGCTGGAAGGCGGCGACCTCTAACCATTTGGTGAGGAGGTCGGGCGAGGGTGAGCCTGCGAAGCCGCCTACATCGGCTCCGCTGAGGGCGAAGCCGCTGAGGCCGAGGTTGATGATCTGGGGGACGGTCATGCGGAGATGGTTCCAGGTGGAGCTGTTGTCTCCGGTCCAGGTGGCGGCGTAACGCTGGCCTCCGGCGTAGCTGGCGCGGGTGAGGACGAAGGGGCGCTGGTTGGGGCGGAGGGTGAGGAGGCCGTCGTGGGTGGCGCGGGAGTTCTCCATGCCGTAGACGTTGTGGATTTCGAGGTGGGTGGCGGTGCGGGGCTGGAAGCCGGGTGTGGCGATGCGGTGCTGGATGTCGTCGGGCATGGTTTTGGAGGGGACGTTGAAGATGGCCGGCTCATTCCTGTAGTACCAACAGCCGGCGACGCCGTCGTTGACGAAGCCTTTATAGAGAGTGCCCCACCATTGGCGGGTGCTCTGCTGGGTGAAGTCGGGGAAGACGGCGGGGCCGGGCCAGACGATACCGGTGTAGACGGAGCCGTCGGGATTCTTGACGAAGTGGTCGCCTGTGGTGCCGGAGTCGTAGGGTGCGTAACCGGCGTTGGGCAGGTTGGCGATGTGCAGATCGGTGATGGCGACGACGTGGAACTGTTGCTGGGCGAGGTCGTGGATCATCTGGGAGAAGTGGGGGAACTTCTCCTTGTCGACGGTGAAGGGGCGGTTGTGGTCCTGGTAGTCGATGTCGAGGTAGATGGCGTCGGCGGGGATGTGGTCGGCGCGGAGGCGGTTGGCGATCTCCCTGACCTGCGACTCGGGATAGTAGCTGTAGCGGGATTGCTGGAAGCCGAGGGTCCAGAGCGGGGGGAGCGGTGTGGGGCCGGTGAGCCAGGCGTAGGTTTCGACGACGTGTTTGGGGTCGGGGCCGTAGACGAGGTAGTAGTCGAGGGGGCCGTTGGGTGCGCCGAAGGAGGACTGGTCGGGGACTTCGCGGCCGAAGTCGAAGAAGGTGCGGAAGGTGTTGTCGAAGAGGACGCCGAGGGCGCGGCCCTGGCGGTAGTCGATGAACCAGGGGATGGATTTGTAGATGGGGTCGGTGGACTCCTGCCAGCCGAAGGCGTCGGTGTTCCACATGACGAAGGCTTCGCCGGCGCGGTCGAGGGGGCCTGGCTTGTCGCCGAGGCCGAAGTAGTGGGAGTCGTCGAACTTCTGCTTGTAGACGTGGAAGGAGGTGCCGTGCCACTCGATGGGGCGGGCGTCCTGCTGGAGGATCTTTCCGGAGAGGTCGGCGACGGTGAGGCGGAGGTCCGGTGTGAGGGTGACGCGGAGGGTTTTGGTGTGGAAGCCGGGTGCGCTGCCGGTTTCGGGCGTGACGGGGACTGATGCGGTGCGGGCGGTGGGGAGGACAGCCCAGGAGGCGTCCTCGGGGAGCGGGGCATCGTGGCTGGCGCGGACGCGGAGGACGTCGTCGCGGCGGGCGGTGATCTGCATGGTGGTGCCGCCGCTGGTGGCCTGGATGCCGTTGGGAAGGGGCTTGAGCTGGAGCTCCTGCGCTGCGGCTTGCGGGGGGGCGGAGATGACACCGGCCAGAACGAGAGACAGCAGGACGGGGATGCGTGTGCGGATCATGGTGTGAGACGACTTTATTCGCGTGGATCGACGCAATGCAAGAGCGTGCCTTTTCCGCGCAGGGAGGGACTGGTATGCTTGCGGCGGCGATGGAAGCGACGGGTTGGCCGCTGCACTTACAATGACGTGCGAGCTTCGTTTGCGCCGGAGCAGGGTTCCTGCGCGAGTTCGGAACGGGAGAACGGGAGACAGAGATGACTGCAATGAGCACACCGTTGGCGGACTTCGATCCGGCACGCACACGCACCAAGCCGGCGCGACTGGTTTCGCTGGATCTTCTGCGCGGGTTGACGATCGGCTTCATGATTCTGGTGAACAACAATGGCGATGGCCGTCTGGCCTACGGGCCGCTTAAGCACTCTGCCTGGAACGGATTTACGCCGACCGACCTGGTGTTTCCTACTTTTCTTTTTCTCGTCGGGATCTCTACCGTTTTGTCTACCGCTTCGCGGCTTGCGCGGGGGGCCACGCGGCGGGCCTTATTTTTTCATACGGTCCGGCGAGCTGTGATCCTGTTCCTGCTGGGGCTGGTGGTGAACAGTTTTCCTTACTTTCATCTCCACACGATGCGCTTTTATGGGGTGCTTCCGCGGATTGCTCTCTGCTACCTCATTGTCGGCACACTTTATCTGCTGAGCCCGGGGTGGCGTGGCAAGGTGGCGTTTGTGGTGACTGCGCTGGTGGGTTACTGGTTGCTGATGCGGTTTGTGCCGGTTCCTGGTTACGGGACTCCGACGCATGAGATTCCTCTGCTGGATCGGGATGCCAACCTGACGGCGTGGCTGGATCGGCAGATCTTTCCTGCATCGCACTTGTATGAGCGGACGCGCGATCCCGAGGGTTTGCTGAGCACGCTGCCTGCGCTGGCGACCACGCTGATGGGGTTGCTGACGGGTTGCTGGCTGCGGGCCAGCGGCACGCTTGCGCATAAGGCGCGGGGAATCGCGATCGCTGGATGTAGCTGCGTGCTGCTGGGGTGGCTGTGGAATTTTTCCTTCCCCATCAACAAGAAGCTGTGGACGAGCTCTTTTGTTCTATTTGCGGGGGGACTGAGCCTGTTGCTGCTCGCTCTCTGTATATGGCTGGTCGATGTGTACGGCGTTCGGCGGGGCCGGCGCGATGGGGCCAAGGGTCAGGGGTACTTTACGCCTCTGCTGGTCTTCGGGACTAACGCGATTGCAGCGTACCTTTTTGCCGAGCTATTGCAATCGGCGATCGGGCAGGTGCATGTTCATCCTGGAGTCAATTTGCAGCAGTGGCTCTATCGGCTGATCCTGGGTGTTGTGCCTTCGCCGGCGTTTGCGTCCCTGCTCTCTTCGCTGGGGTTCGTGGCCGTTTGCTGGGTGCCG
>CALCHA010000344.1 GCA_937901265.1 uncultured Phycisphaerales bacterium | reverse complement strand
GGGGGGGGGGGGGGTGGTTGGGGGGGCGGTCGATGTGAAGCGTGTCGGGGGCGGCTTGTGGGGCGTGCTCGGCAGGCGGAAGGGCGGCGGGGAGGGTGGCCGGGGTGACGGCCACACCGTCGGAGAGGCCCGCGGAGAGGGGGTGGGTCTCCGGCGCCATCGAGGGGATCGCCGGCTGCGTGGTGGATTCGGTGCTGGGCTCGGTGGCGGCGACGACCGCAGCGGGTTCGGTGGTCGGTTCCGGCGGGGCAGCCGGGGCGGTGATCACGGGCGTCGAGGCGTTTTGCGACAGCGGCAGGCGGACCGCTTCGATCTGGAGGATGAGGGGGCGGATGTTGCCCGAGAAGCCGTTGTCGGCGGTGTAGGTGCGGGTCTGGCCATTGGCGCGGATTTGCAGGGTGTAGGCGTTGCGTTTGTAAATGTCGGCGTCGGAGCGCCAGTTGATCCAGTGGGCGCTGCCATCCATGAGGTTGTACCGTGCAACGGCGTTCCACATGGTCTGGAGCTGGACGTCGGAAAGGGGGGTCTCCTGGGAGAAGTCGTTGGAGACGGCGTTGTTGTAATCGCGGCGCGTGGTGTAGGTGGTCTGAGAGAGGTGATCCTCCGCAGCGACGCGCTGGCGAATGTGCTGGCGGGCGTAGTAGGTGTCGTGATTTTCATCGAGAAGCACGGCGAAGTCGCTGGGAACAGCGGTCGCGACAAAGGGCTTTTCCCTGGTGAAGGGGACTTTGAGACCCCCGGTGGAATTGCAGGCGGTCAGGGCGAGCAGGAGCAGGGCGAGGGAAGGCTTGCGAAGCATGAAGGGTCCTTTGGTGGGGACGCGGAAAGGAGAATTATCGGTCGGATGGTCGCGGGTAGATTAACGTGACGGAGGGGCGCGGTCCACAAATGGAAGCGGGACGCCGGTGAGGGCGTCCCGTCGGGAGTGGTTGGTGAGGCGGTGAATCTTCAGGCGGAGAAGGAGCTGCCGCAGCCGCAGGTGTGGCTGGCGTTGGGGTTCTTGAAAACAAACCCGCGGCCCATGACTTCATCCTTGAAGTCGATTTCGGTGCCATTGAGATAGAGGTAGGACTTGCGGTCGGCGAGGATCTTGATGCCATGGCATTCCATGACTTCGTCGTTTTCCGCGGGCGCCTCGGTGAGGTCGAGGACGTAGGAGAATCCGGAGCAGCCGCCGCCTTTGACACCGACGCGGAGGGCGACGCCTTCGGAAAGTCCCTGATCCTTGATGATCGACCGGATTTCCTTGGCTGCATTCTCAGAAAGTAAAATAGCCATGACGACTCCTGTGGTACGGATAAGTGTGCGAATTCGCTGAATCACTATAGTCCGTCGGGGGGGCATCCTCAAGCGCGAGGGGGCGGCGGTGTTGCGGATGAGTCTCAGGTGCTACCATTATGCGGAGGGAGGGGCTAAGATGGTGTGTCTGCCCCAGGGGTCTCCGAGGGGCATGCCGTTGGAGTGTGAAAAATGCCTACATCCACAGAAACGATCGAGGAACTCGCCGACAAGGTCTACCAGTATGGCTGGTCGGTCGACATGGACGCGGACGAAGCCCCGCCGGGTTTAAACGAAGACATCGTGCGCTTTATTTCTGCAAAAAAGAAAGAGCCGCAATGGATGTTGGATTGGCGCCTGAAGGCCTACCGCCACTGGCTGGGGATGACCGAGCCAAAGTGGCCCAAGGTGACCTACCCGGCGGTGGATTACCAGGCGATCAAGTATTATTCGGCGCCCAAGCCCAAGCTGAAAAGCCTCGACGAAGTGGATCCGGAGCTACTCGCTGTTTATGAAAAGCTGGGCGTGCCCATGCACGAGCGGGAGGCGCTGCTCGGGGTCGAGCGGCCGCAGGTGGCGGTGGATGCCGTCTTTGACTCCGTCTCGGTAACCACGACATTTCAAGCCAAGCTGGCGGAGGCGGGAATCATCTTCTGCGGCTTCGGAGAGGCCGTGCGCGAGCATCCCGAGCTGGTGAAGAAGTACCTGGGAACAGTGGTGCCCTATTCAGACAATTACTTTGCGACGCTGAACTCGGCGGTCTTCACGGACGGATCGTTTGTGTACATCCCCAAGGGCGTCCGCTGCCCCATGGAAC
>CALCHA010000343.1 GCA_937901265.1 uncultured Phycisphaerales bacterium | reverse complement strand
CATTGCCCCCGCCCCTGCGCCCCATCATCCCCTTGCCCACGAAGATCAAATCCGTCAGGCCGATCCCATTCCCCACGGCCGCACAGGTGTTGCGGCTCACCACCGCGGACTTCAGCTTCGTGAGATCCCCCTCCAGATACTCCGGATAGAGATCGTACAGCCGATGGCACACCACCAGCCCCAACACCGAATCGCCCAGGAACTCCAGCCGCTCGTTCGACAACCGGCGGTCGTCGGCAATGGAAGCATGCGTGAGCGCCTCCTTCAGCAGGCCATGGTCGGTGAAGCGGTAGCCGAGGATCGCTTCGCAGCGGGAAAGAAGTTCATCGGAGTCCACGAGGCACCTGCGCGCAAGAGCGAAAGACTTCGGAGTGCCGTTGGCACGACGTGGCGCGAAGGGCTGGAGCGGCCGATGGAAAACTTCTCCCCTGGCCGGGAGACGAAGCGGCAGGTCCAGCGGTTGGCGACGATCGGTCGGTCCCACCGGCGAGGCCAGGGTACTTTAGCTGCCGCCCGCGGCGCACGCAACGCGGTTGTCGGGAAGCAAACCTACAGATGAGCGGCGAAATTGGCCGCTGACACATCCCTTCGTATACTGCCCCACATGACTGCCGCCGATACATTCTTTCCCGCCCCAGCCACCGCGGCCGCCATCCCTTTCCTGCAGCGCGTGCGTGTGGAAAACTTCAAAAGCATTGGGAAGTGCGACGTCCAACTGCAGCGGCTGACACTCCTCGTCGGCCGCAATGGAGCAGGTAAAAGCAACTTTCTTGATGCCTTGCGATTTGTCGTTGACGGATTGCAGACGTCGCTGGAACATGCGATCAAGTCCCGTGGCGGCATCCAAATGGTACGTCGCCGGAGCACGGGCCATCCGCACAACCTGGCCATCGGCCTCGAATTTAACCTGCCTGATCATTCCTCAGGAACCTACAGCTTCGTCATTGCGGCCCGTAAGGATGGCGGGTTCTCCGTCAAGCGCGAGTCCCTGAAGATCATTGCCCCCCACCATTCCCCCCTCTTTTACACGGCAGAGGAAGGCGCTATTGTCTCTTCGAATCCCGCCACCCTCCCCAGGGGGGCCGCGGATCGACTCTACCTGGTCCTTGCGTCGGGCGTAGAAGCGTTTCGGCCGGCCTACGATGCACTCTCCTCCATGGGGTTCTACAACCTCAATCCCGAAGCGATGAAGGAACTGCAAAGTCCGGACGCCGGTGAACTGCTGCACCGCGACGGCGACAACATCGCCAGCGTCGTCGCGCGGCTGCAAGCGGAGGCCCCCGGGGAAAAAGAGCGGGCGGAGAGTTATCTGCAGAAGATTGTCGGCGATGTGGCGGGGGTCGATCGCGTGCAGTTCGGTCCCCGCGAGACGCTCGAATTCCGCCAGCTCGTGCTGGGCTCGCAGCATCCCTGGAAGTTTCCCGCAGCCAACATGTCCGATGGAACCTTGCGCGCGTTGGGAATCCTGATCGCCGTCTCCCAGCTTGCTCATGTCAGGGGCCGTGTACGCCTGGTCGGCATCGAAGAACCGGAGACCGCGCTGCATCCTTCCGCCGCACACGCCCTGATGGACGCCCTCACCGAGGCACGTGAAAGCACTCAGGTGCTCATCACCACCCACAGCGCGGATCTGCTTGATCGGGTGGACCTCGACATCACCGGCCTGCTTGCGGTCCAATCCGTCGCCGGCACTACCCAGATCGCCCCCATCGACGGTGCCAGCCTTGAGGCGATTCGCACCCACCTCTACTCCGCCGGCGAAATGCTTCGTATGGACCAGTTTGAGCCCGATGCCAATGACGTCCGCCGCCAGTTGCAGCTTCCCATGTTTGACCATTTCTCCGATCGACCTGGCGATGCGCAATGAGGGACTTGACCATCGCGCCGATTGTCGAAGGCCATGGTGAGGAGCAATCCATCCGCTTGCTCCTGCAAAATCTTTGGACCTTTCTCGGCGGCACCCACGTGGAAGTGCTTAAGCCGATTCGACGCAACCGGGCCTCACTAATCAAGCCCGACAGCGTCGACTTGGCGCACGCCGTGGGCCTTGCTTCCCTTAAACTGAATCAACACCAGCCGCCAGGGGTAATTCTTATCCTGATTGACGCCGAGGAGGATTGTCGCCCCGGCAACGTGCTTGGGCCTGCGCTGCTCCGCCGTGCGAAGGCCGCACGCGCCGATCGCGACATCGCCTGCATCGTCGCCAACACCATGTACGAAACCTGGTTCGTCGCCTCCGCCCAAACCCTCCCCGATTTTCTCCACCTTGAGAACGCCACCCCCGAAGCTC
>CALCHA010000342.1 GCA_937901265.1 uncultured Phycisphaerales bacterium | reverse complement strand
ATGAAGTCGATGAATTGCATCTCGCAGACAGGCCGCATTCCCATGTGCGCCGCGCTGGCCGCAGCCGTGGGCGAATTGAGGGTCGCGGAATAGGGCGAATAGCTCACCAGCGGAAACTCATCGTTGTTCTCCGCCGCATAAACCACCATCGACTGCATGATCCCCCGCATGTTCGCGGCGCAGGCCGAGCGGTTGCTTACGGTCCGTGGGTGGCTGATGCTCGGCAGCAGCACCCCATCCACCAACACTCCCGAGCACAGCCCCACCAGCCCCAACACCCACCCCCATCGCGCAAAACCCACCCCGCGCAACGTCCCTCCGCTCCGCGCAATCCGCCCCTCCGCCACCGTCCCCAGCACCAGCCCCACCATCCCGGGCAGAATCAAAAAACATCCCATCACCCCCGCTACCCCCACCCCCATCGCCACCACCGCCAACCGGCTCACCCGCCCCACCGGCCCCGCATACCCCAACACCTCATCCTCACGCATCACACACCTCCGCCCTCCAGTACGCTCAAGGCTCCCAAAGGTTCACCCGTCGCTGCGTTCAGCCCCCTCCACCGGTGAGTTGCCGGCGCAGCAAGCAGACCGGGCGGGGGACGAGAGAGGCCAAAAACTTATAGGCCGCCCGTCCGTACCGCCCGGCCGGAATCCGCTCACGATCTTCCTGGCACTCTCACGACCTTAACGGCACCGGTGGCCGGTCGCGTGCAATGCCCGGCTGGGGCCCGCCCTCGGGCAGGGCCTGCGCTCGCTCCTGGTTCGCCCAGTCATCCAGCAGGAACTGGGCGGCGTCGGCATCCATGTGGAGGAATTCCACCACGACGTGGCCGGCGGCGTACGAATAGGTGACCCGCGTTCGGTGCAGCGACAGATACTCCACCAGGCCCCATGCCAGGCGGGCGGGTACACGGGCACGCGGACAGGGGCAGGTGGCTTCAAGAAAAATGCGACGGTCCATGGGAGCCTCCTGGAGGAAAAGGCGTTGCACGCGGATTCAAAGACCAACAGGGGGAGCTGCTCTGGGAGCCGATCAGCGATCGAAATCGCCCGCGGCTTCGGGCTGGTAAAGCAACCGGTCAACCTTGATCTGCCGGATGCCCGTCTTGACCTGCACATCCAGGGTATCGCCGGCCTTGGCCCCCAGAAGCGCCGCGCCCAACGGTGCGAGGACCGAGAGTTTGCCCTCGAAGAGGTCCGCCTCATCGGGGTACACGAGGGTAAAAGTTTCCCGGTCGCCCGTGTGCAGGTCTTCGATGCGCACGCAGGAACGCATGGTGACCACGCCCGCAGGCACTTCGGGTGCCGCGCGCACTTCCCCGCGGTCGAGGTCACGCTGCAACCGCTCCATCGCCGGGCGCACGTCCGCGGCAGTCTTCTTGGGAGCCGTCAGGATCTCGCGCAGCCGGGGCATATCCGTGTTCGAGAGCAGCAGTTCGGGGGTGATGGTTTTCATGGCGGCTCCTTTGGCCTTGCGGGGTTTGCGGGACAGCGTCCGCGAGAGGGTGCGGGAGAAGGTACGTGACAGCGCCCGGCGGAACCGGTCCGCCGCCCGATCGATGGAGGTGAACGTGTCGTCGTGCATCGCGTCCACCACCACGGGCTTGTGACCCGGGACGGTGGCGACGAGGCGGCAGCGTTTATCGATGCCTCCCCTGGCGGCGTTGACGTCGGTCAATCGCGCGGAGACGCGGGTGACGGATTGCACAAAGGGCCGCAGCGCCGCGGTGAGACGCATCTGCAGGCGTTCACGGAGGAGATCGGTAAGGGTGAGACCCGAAGCATGGATTTCAATCTGCATGGGGCGCTCCTTGTGCAAGGTGTCGTCAAACCAGCCATGTCACGCGCCGCGGACAGGGAAACGCCCTGCCCACGGGAGGTGGTTGCGACGTTCATATAGTAGACCACCAAGGCCATTAGGAAAAATATGAAATACCGGTGAGTGGTATTGATTTTATCAATAGAAGATAATCAGTTCTGGGGGCATGATGGAGGTGACCAATGAAGTGGGTGAATCACAACCATTTGTACTACTTCTGGCGGGTGGCGCGCGAGGGCAGCGTGGTCCGCGCCGCGGAGGCGCTGATGGTCTCGCAGCCGACGGTCAGCATTCAGATCAAGGAGCTGGAAGCGGCGCTGGGTCATGCGCTCTTTGAACGCTCCGGGCGCGGCCTGCGACTGACCGACTCCGGTCAAATCGCCCTGCGCTACGCCGATGAAATGTTCACCCTTTCGGGAGACATGCTCCGCGCGCTCGATGAACGCGATGAGCGACGCGCCGGAAAACTCACCGTGGGCGTCGTCGATGTCATCCCCAAACGCGTCGTCCGCCGCCTGCTTGAGCCCGCCCTCCTCCCGGAACCCGACCTGCGCCTCATCTGCCACGAGGACACCGGCAGCCGCTTGCTTGCCGACCTCGAGGAGGGGCGCGTCGACGTCGTCCTCAGCGATGCCCCCATTGGCACCGGGGTGCACGTCCGCGGATTCAACCACCTGCTGATCGAGTGTGGAATCTCGTTTCTCGCCAAACCCGCGCCCGCCCGAAAGCATGGCCCCGGCTTTCCCCGATCCCTCAACGGGGCCCCGCTCCTGCTGCCCTCGGACCATACCACCGTCCGCCAGGCCCTCAATGCGTGGTTCGACGCGCAGCGCATTTACCCCGTAGTCGTCGGCGAGTTTGACGACACCGCCCTCATGATCGCCATCGCCCAGATGGGAAGGGGAATATTTCCCGTGCCCCATGTCGTGGCCGATGGAATGGCCAAAGAGCTGGGCATGGAGCTGGTGGGAAAAACCGAGGCCGCGCGGCAGCGCTTCTACGCGATTTCGCGCGAGGAGACGCCTGCGCATCCAGCGGTGGCGGCGATTTGCGCCGGTGCCAAGGCGCGGCGAAAATAGCCCTGCATCCCTCCCGCCCCCTCGCGCCCGCTCAGCGTTTGGCCAGCGGCATGATCGGCAGCACGGTGCGCCCGTAGACTTCGTTGAGCACCGCCGCGAGACCCGCATAGCAGGCCGACGCGCCGCAGAAGACGCCTTCGAAGCCCGTGAAGTGCTTCAGGCCCGTGGATGCCGATGGCGACTGGCACGCCGCGAGCAGGAAAAACAGGAGCGTCAGCGAACCGAAGACCACCACCAGCGCCCCCGAGAGCCGGAACGTCCCCAGAAACAGGCCGAACGTGAACAATCCCCAGAGAATCAGGAAGGCCGCGAAGGAGCCCTTGTTGGCGGGGGCCTCAAAATCCCAGGCAGGATGGACCAGGTTGATGAACAGCGCCGCCACCAGCAGCAGCCAGAAGCAGCCATAGGCCGTGAACGCCGTCGCGCCGAACGTGTTGTTCTTCTTCCACTCCAGCACCCCGGCGATCACCTGCGCCATACCGCCAAAGAAGATCCCCATCGCCAGGATCAGGGCATTCATCCCAAAATAACCGGCGTTGTGCAGATTCAGGAGGATGGTGGTCATGCCGAACGCGAACAGCCCCAGAGGCGCCGGATTGGCCGTGGTGTCCTTGATGACAAGCGCTTCCGCCATAATTGTTTCCTCGAAAGGGAATTCGTCGAACATGACAGGAGTCAGAACAAGATCAGAATGGAACGGGTGATATAGCCACCCGCCGCTCGTCCGTCAAATACGAAAATGAAACAACTGATTCCATTACCCGCCCGCCGCCGAGCGGTACCATACCCACGTGAACCGGCCCCCCCAGCGGAGAAGCCCATGCGTTCATCTCGCGTCCTCCCGTTTGCCCTGCTCCTGCTCGTCGCTGCCAGCACCCGCGCCGCCGACCCTCTCGACCAGCAGCACACCGATCTCGCCGCCAAGTCTCCCGCCGGCGTCAGCTTCATCCTTACCCTGGACAAGGCCGCCTACCACGCGGGCGAACGCATCGCCGTGACGCTCACCTTCACCAGCTCCATCGACGGCAAATACACCTGCGACATGGCCACCTACGACCGCTCCGGCCGCATGTTCGAGGACACCTATTTCCTCGACCCCGCCGACGCCGCCGATCCCCTCCGCGATTATTTCGCCAACGTCGGCGGCTTCATGCTCGGGGGCCTCAGCCAGATTCCCCCCCTTGCCGCCAAACCCCTCGAACTCCATGTCGATCTCAACGAATGGCTCCGCATCGATCATCCCGGCACCCACCATCTCTTCGCTGCGTCCACCCGCGTGCAAATCGCCGGCGACACTTCCCCGCGCCTCGCCACCGCCTCCAACATCGTCACCTTCGAAATTCTCCCCCCCGATCCGGCCTGGTCGCAGGCGCAACTCGCCGACATCCAAAAAATTCTCGATGGCCACCCCGAACCGAGCGAACGCACCGCCGCC
>CALCHA010000341.1 GCA_937901265.1 uncultured Phycisphaerales bacterium | reverse complement strand
GTCTGTTTTCCCGTGCAGTTTTGGGACCTGATGGACTTGGCGCGCCCGGGGTACATGGAACTGTGGCAGTGCATTGGAATGATCGTGGGGGTGTATGGGGTGGGGTACTGGATTGCGGCTCGCGATCCGCAACGGCACTGGCCCCTGGTACTGGTGGGGCTGCTGGGGAAGGTATTGGGACCCATCGGGTTTTTGCGGGCGGCGATGAGCGGGGCCTTGCCCTGGTCCTTTGGCTGGGTCAATGTGGGCAACGATGTAATCTGGTGGGTCCCGTTTGCGTGGATCTTGTGGCGCGCGTGGCGAGCGCGTGGGAAAACGAAGCCGCGGGAGCGTTTATCGGGCTGAGGGTGGGGCGGGCCGCCCTTCTCAGGCATCCACGTGCGAATGTTTTGCTGAGAGCCGTTCCGTATAGCACATTTCCTTGAGACGATGACGATCCAAGGAAAAGAGCGCATGCACGGATATACTGTTCGCGGTAAGCGGGAGCCGGTTGGGGCAACAAAAGGGTTAAGGCTGGAGTCGCTGGAGGCGCGCTTGAACTTGAGTGCGGTGACAACGCTGTTACAGGTGCCGGGGCTCGTGGCAGGGGCGACCCTGAGCGTGACGGCCTCCGCGCCGAAACTCATTCCGATGAGCGCCGGCGACCCGGTGAGCGCGGCGCGGCCGACGGCGGGATCCGTCGGTGACGCACCCGCGGCAACGGGCCTGGCGACGCCGTTGCGCCGCTACCGTTACAGCGGCCTGGCCGTGACCGCGGATGGGGCGAAGCAGCAGTACTTCGACACGATCCTCCGGCAGCGGAACGGCCCCACGGAGCCGACCGATGGTCCGGTCACCCCGGGTCCCACGCCGGTGGGGCCAGTCATCCCGGTCCTACCGACGGTTCCTATTGCCAATCCCACAACCGAATTGCTGTTGCCCTCGATTGAGACGTCGATGACGGTGTCGCCCGACCTCACGGGCGTGAAGTTGAGCGGTCCCGTCCGGGGCCTGACCTGGTCGGTGAATCCGGCGGGGACAACCAACCTGACCAACATGTTGTGGGCGACGCAAGCGGGCGATCCGGCAGCCTTGGCCAAGCAAAGCCAATCCGCGCCGCCCGGGATGGCGGGGGTGTTTTTGTGGGATATGGCCAACGACCTGCTGACCAATCCGCTGGATTGTGCGCGCGCGCCCGATGGCACGGCAACAAGCAGCCACGGACCGTGGATGGACAACGGCATCGCGACCGTCAAGGCGCGGATGGAGGCATTCTTCAGCGCGTACAAGGCGGCGGGCGGGCGGCTGGACTATGTCGTGATGGACTATGAGGCGGGGGTTTCCAATTGGCAGTTGTCGACGGCTGACGCACAGGCGATCCAGAATGATCCGCGGACGGCGGAGCTGCTCAAGTCGCTGGGGCTCACCAACATGACCGACGTGATGAACCTGGGGACGGGGCAGTATGTCAAGTGGAACGATGCCATGACGGACGTTTTGAACCAGGCATTGAATACCGCGGTTTTTGACGTCGCAAAGAAGTATTTTCCCCAGGTGCAGGGAAGCAATTTTGCAAGCTATCAAATGAGTCAGGAGAACGTGGTACCGGAGTTCAACGGACACCGCATGGTACCCGACACGCACGCGGGAACCACGAATTCGCCCGCGCTGTATGGGGAAATTGGCAACTTGCAGGACCAGCAGCTGGTGCAGGGAACAACCTATGGCCGCTCGCCGCTGGCGGTACTGCGATGGGAGATCAACACCCTGCGCAGCATCAATATGTCGAGTTCGGATGGGGTGGTGCCATGGATTGCGTATCAGGCATTCAACAACAGCGCCTTCCAAAACAGTCCCTTTTATCAGGAATTGGTGTACCAGGCGGCGTTGAGCGGGGCGAAGGAGTTTCTGGTGTGGAACCCCACGCCCTGGACGAATGGCCAGAATGCGGCGGACTTCAGCACCGACGCGCAGACCAGGGCACTGGATGCGACGCTGGCGGACATCAATGCGCATCTCGGCGACGGCCCGCGGACGGTGGTGACGCCCAAGCTGATGGCCTGGGACAGCAACCTCGTCGTGAGCGGCGTTCAGGTGGGGGACAGCAAGGTGGTGTGGCGGGTCAGCGCCCCGGAGGGGACCAGGCAGATCAAGATCGCAGAGACCGGGCAGGTGATTGACCTGAAGGGTGCGGCGGGAACCTGGGTAGAGACGAAACCGGGGGAGAGCGTCACTTTCGTGGCGATTCAATAGGGCAGCGAGCAAGGAGAGAAGGCGCTGCGGCGGAGGGCCGGACGGGTGGACATCGCCGCGGCAGGCCCGTTGCCTTGGTTTTGCCAAGGCGGAGGCACGTGGTGGCGGGGGTGCGGCGGCTGTGGGATAATGGAGCCTCACACGAATGGAGGCTGCATGATTATTGCCAAGGTTGTGGGGACCGTCGTCGCGACGGTGAAGGATGCGGGGTTTGAGGGCAAGAAGCTGGTCGTCGTCCATGCGCAGGTCATCAAGGAGGGGAAGCTTGTGCCCGGCAACACGATGATCGTCGCGAATGACGATCTGGGGGCGGGCGAGGGGGACCTGGTGGCGGTCTCGCAGGGATCTTCGGCGCGAATGGCGCCGAGCATGAAGGGGACGGCGACGGATGCCGTGGTGGTGGCGTTGATTGATCAGATTGATGCGCACGGGGCCATTGTTTTTCGGAAGGACTGAACGGCAAGTTCGTGGAGATCAGCCATGTGGATTGGCCTGGTGAAAGGCTCCGTGCGGGCGACGGTGAAGCATCCTTCCATGCGCAAGGGGGCCATGCTGATTGTGCAGCCGTTGAACGCGGTGTCCGGCGAGGCGGAGGGCATTGCCCAGGTGGCGATGGATACGATGGGGGCCGGCGTGGGGCAGCGGGTGCTGCTGAGCGGGGATGGCGCGGGAACGGCGTCCCTTCTGGGCGCCGGCAAGGACTGTCCGGTGCGGCTGGCCGTGGGGGCCATTCTGGATGACAAAAGTGTGCAGATTCGCAGCATGATGAAGCGGGGTGGCTGATGTATCTGGCGGAAGTGATCGGCCACGTGGAAGCACGAATGCGCCTCCCGGGGTTTGAAGGGCGGCGATTGCTGTTGCTGCAGCCCCTGGATTTTCAGAAGCGGCCGGTGCGCTGGGTGGTGATCGCCTGCGATTGCACCGAGAGCGCCGGGCTGGGCAGTTACGTCACGTTCGTCGAGGGGCGCGAGGCCGCCAATCCGTTTGAACCCGCGATACCGGTCGATGCGTGCGTGACGGCCGTGGTGGACGGGTGGGAGTGGGAGGGGCAGGCGGGGTGATCAGCTGGAAGCAGACGTGTAGCTGCGGAGAGCGAATTTCCAAAACGCCCGCGACGCAAAAAACAACGCCACGGCGATGCCGGCCTCAAGCAGGACGAAGCCGGCCCCGCGGTCGCCGCGCATGACCTCGGCGGGGACGGTCGTGAGAAAGGCCACGGGAAGAATAAAGGTCAAAAAGAAGCGCAAAGGAGCGGGAAATGCGGCCGAGGGGTACTTCCCGGCTTCGATGAACGAACGCAGGACCTCGGTGGCGTTCCAGACCTTGGTGAACCAGATGGTCGTCGTGCCGACGGCGAACCAGAGCGAGTAGAGAATGAGGATGGCGAGAAGAACGGGGAGAATCCCCGCGGCGTAGGCGTACCAGGGGAGGTGGAGGCGGATGCCGGCATAAAAGA
>CALCHA010000340.1 GCA_937901265.1 uncultured Phycisphaerales bacterium | reverse complement strand
GACGCGTCCGACGGAGGGCGAGCGGACCCTGGCAATCTCGGGGAGCGCGGGTCTGGCGGGGGTATCGGGGCCCTTGGGGCTGGCGAGCGACGTTTCGCGCGAAGTGGTGGTGGCGCGGACGCTTCTGGCGGAAGAACTGAGCAGCAGCCAGCCGGGGGTGGGCGAAGGGGACGAGGTGCGGCTGCAGATCAGCTTCAACAACCCGCTGCCGGCGAAGGCCGTCGATCTGCTTGGGCCGCTGGTGAGCGTGGAGCCGACGACGGCGTATCGGCTGGCGGCATCGGGGCAGACGCTGACGCTGGAAGGGGCTTTTGAGCCGGGGACGCGCTACACGGTGAAGATCGCCTCGCCGACACAGGGGGATGATGCTCGCAAGTACCCGCGGGCAGCCACGCTGGCGGTTTTTGTGCCCGACCGGCGTGCGGAGGCGGCGTTTGCGGCCCGCGCGGGATACCTGGGATCCGCGGGGAACCGCACGGTGCAGGCATCGGTGGTGAACATGCCGGCGGTGGTGGTGAAGGCCTACCGGATCTACGAGAACAACCTCGTGGGGTGGCGCAACTACGCGGCGGGCTCCGACTGGGCGACGCAGCGCTACGCCCAGCCGCTGGCCACGAAAACCATCGCGCTGGCGAACAGGAAAAATGTGCCCGAGGAGCTGCGCATCAACCTGGATGAGCTGCTCGGCGGCAAGGCCGGCGACGGGGCCTATCGCATCGTTCTCGGCACGCCCGGCGAGGCGGAGGGACGCTGGTGGGGCGAGACCTCCACGATGGTCTCGCTGTCCGATGTCGGCCTGACGGCCAAGGTGATGGCGGACGCAGCGAATCCGGCGGCGCAGGCGGCGCTGGTGTGGGCGGTGTCGCTGTCCACGGGGAAGCCCGTCGCCAACGAAAAAGTGCGGGTGTATTCCAACAAAAACCAGCTGCTCGGCGAGGCCGTCACCGATCAGGATGGCCTGGCGCGGGTGAACTCGATGGTGCCCGCGGAGGGTGAGCGGCCGGCGGTGCTCGTGGCGGGGGAAGCCCAGGGCCTGACATGGCTGGACCTGACGGACGTCCGGCGCGACAGCCGCGCCGACACCGGCGGACGGGCCTACGTGCGCCAGGGATATGAGGCCTACGCGTACACCGAACGCGGCGTTTATCGGCCCGGCGAAACGGTGGTGCTGCGGGCGATCGTCCGCGGCGCCGACCTTGCCGCGGCGCCGGAGAAGCTGCCGCTGAAAGTGCAGCTCCGCCGGCCCGATGGCCGTCCCGGGGTCTCCACCACCGTGGCCGTCGACGGCGATGGTGCGATTGAGTGGCGTCCAACGTTCGCCAGCGATGCCCAGACCGGCTACTGGACCGCGGTGATCAGCGTGCCCGGGGAAAAGGACCGCGAGGTCGGCAGCGTGCATTTTCAGATCGAAGAGTTCCTGCCGGACCGCGTGAAAACCCTGCTGACGCCCACGGGCGAGGGGCTCGCCGGAGACAAGGGGCGCCTGAAACTGCCCGGAAAACTGACGCTCGACATCCAATCGGACTATCTGTTCGGGCAGCCCGCTGCGGATCTGGCTTCGACGGTGAAAGTCTGGATTTCCGCCGGCCGCTTTGCGGCCCCCGAGGGGTTCGTCGCCGGTGACACCGCGAAGGCGGGAGAGGTTTTGGCGGATGAGAAGCGGCCGGGGACGGTGGCACTCGATCTGCCGGCGATGGTGCTGGACAAGCAGGGTCATGCGCGGGCGGAAGTGGACCTTGGAGCGAAGCTCGAGGCGAACCTGCCGCAGAAGCTGGCGGAGGGGGAGGATGCGGCTGCCTACGTTTTCCGGGGGCCCTGGAACGTACGGGCGGCGGAATCGACGGCGGAAGTCAGCGGCCGCGCGGTGACCGCCACCACCAGCATCACCGCCGATGCCCTTCCTTATTATGTCTGCGTCCGCAGCGCCCCGGCCGCGGCGGTGGGGAGCAAGACGACCTTTGCGGTGCGGCTGATCACGCCGGCCGGCGAGGCCTTCAGCAAGACGCGGCAACTCCGCGCCCGGGTCTATCGCGAACGCTGGGAATCCCACGTCGTGGAAGAGAATGGCCAGTTCCGGTTCGTCTCCAATCGCCTGCTGGAGCCGGTTCCTTCGAGCGACAGAAAGGTGACTGCCGGAGGGAGCACGGGCGAAGTCGCTTTCGTGCCGCACGAGGCTGGCAGCTATGTGCTGGAAGTGATCGACCCCGCCACGGCGCAGGCGACGACGGTCGGCTTCTGGGTGGGCGACGCTTCGGGGTGGGTCGATACCATCTCGCGGGAAAACCCCGAGGCACTGGAGGTGAAGCTTACGGCGCTTGCTCCGTCCGCCGATGGGGCGGCAAACGTTTCGGCGAAGACGCTGTTTCATCCTGGCGAACATGCCAAGGCCATTGTGCGTTCGCCCTTCCCCGGGCGGCTGCTGGTGACGGTGGAATCAGACCACGTGCTGTGGTCGGCGGTTTCGGAGATGACCGGCACCGGGGCGGAGGTGGCCGTCGATCTGCCCAAGGACCTTCCTGCCAACGCGTTTGTCTCGGCGATGGTGGTGCGACAGGTCGAGGCGAACAAGCCCTGGCAGACGCACCGCGCCTTCGGCGTGTCACGATTCGCGGTCGATCCCGCGCAGCACCGGCTGAACGTGAAGGTGGTGAGCATTGGCGAAATGCGCCCGGGCCACACGCTCGACGTCGATGTCGCCGTGAGCGACCCGGACGGTCACGCCGCCGCCAACACGGCCGTCACGCTGGCAGCGGTGGACGAAGGCAGTCTGCGCGTGACGAGCTTCGTCTCGCCCGATCCGCTGAACTTTTTCATGGGGCCGCGGGCGCTGGGGGTGGACACCGCCGACCTCTATGGCGAACTCATGCCGGAGGTGCCCAGCGTCGAAGGGGTGGCGCGTTCGGGTGGCGATGGCGAGGGGTCGCTGCGGTCTTCCCCCGTGCCGGCGCGCCGGGTGAAGCCGGTGGCGCTGGTGACGGAAGTCCTGCACACCGGTGCCGATGGCGTGGCGCACGCGCACCTGCAGGTGCCGCAGTTCCTCGGCCAGTTGCGGGTGATGGCGGTGGCCTATCAGGGACCGCGCTTTGGCAGCGCCGACGCGACGACGCTGGTGCGTTCTCCGCTGGTGGTGCAGAGCGCCTTTCCGCGATTCCTCGCCCCCGGGGACGAATGCCGCCTGCCCATGCTGATCATCAACAACACCGGCGCGGCGGGCGATGTGAAGCTCGAGGTGACCACCGACTCCGGCAACCTGGTCACCCTCGGGCCGGCCCCGACCGTGCACCTGGAAGCGGGGGGCCAGCAGACCGTCGTGGTGCCGCTCAGCGTTGCGCAGCGCGTCGGGGTAGCGCACATCAAGCTCACCGGCGTGATGGGCAACGAACGCTTTGTGGAAGAAACGGAGCTGCCGATCCGGCCTCCCGCGCCGCAAATCACGCGCGGCGGCATGCTGGTGGCCGTCGGCGGCAAGGCGGCAACGCTGAACGTGGCCGCCGACATGCTCCCCGGAACCACCGACCTCGAGCTGCGCCTCTCCCCGCGGCCGCAGTTGTCCCTGCCGACGGCGCTTTCCTATCTCGACCATTACCCCTATGGCTGCCTCGAGCAGACCACCAGCACCTGCATTCCGCTGGTCTATCTGCCGGATATCGGGCGGCAAATCGCGCCCGACCTTTTCGACCCGGCGCGCACAGAAAGAAAAGTGCAGGCGGGCTTCCGCCGCCTGATCTCCATGCAAACTTCCTCCGGCGGCCTGGCGATGTGGCCCGGCGGTCTGGAAGCGTGGCCCTACGGCTCGCTGTATGCGGCGCAGTTTGTGGTCGAAGCGGGCAAAGCGGGACAGGCC
>CALCHA010000339.1 GCA_937901265.1 uncultured Phycisphaerales bacterium | reverse complement strand
ATCTGCGCCATGCCGCCGAGGATTTCGACATCGGGCGGGCTGTGGTCGAAGTAATAATCGCCCACGAGGCAGCCGAAGGGCTCGCCGCCGATGGTGCCATATTCCTGTTCATAGATCTGCTTGAACAGCGGGCTCTGGTCCCACGCGGTGCCCTTGTACTTCTTGAGGACTTTGCCGACTTCCTTTTTGGAGATGTTCATGACGCGAATTTTGAGCGTCTCGTCGGTCTCGGTGTTGTTCACCAGATAATGCAGGCCGCGCCAAGAGCCTTCGAGCGTGCGGAACGCTTCATGGTGAAGAATTTCGTTGATCTGCTCAGTGAGCTTCGCATCGATCGCGGCGATGATGGCCTGAATGGTCTTGACCGCGTCGTCGGAAACGAGAGTGGTCGTCGCCAGCGCCTGCTCGGCAAGCGTGCGGACCGCGTTCTTGATGTCCTCGCGGGCCCCGTCGCCCTGCGGCTTGAAATCGCGCTCGAGCAGCTTCTCGAAGTCGCTGACTTCTTCCGTCGTGCCGGCGGGTGCCTCGGCTGCCTGTTTGAGTTCTTCCGACATCTTAGTTGCCCTCCTGCTTCGGGGTGCTCGCCAACGCCTGAAGCATCGACGGATCCTGTAGTGCCTTGGCGATCAAATCCTCGGCCTTCGCCTTGCCGTCCATGTACGTCAGGAGATTGGAGAGCTGTGTGCGGGCGTCCAGCAGCTTCTTGAGAGGCTCCACCTTGCGGGCTACCGCCGCGGGTGAAAAATCATCCATGCTCTCGAAGGTCAGCTCGACCGGCAGGTTGCCCTCGCCCGTGAGCTTGTTGGGCACCTGAAACGCCACGCGGGGCTTCATGCTCTTGAGCCGATCGTCGAAGTTGTCGACGTCGATCTCGAGAAACTTGCGCTGGTCCACGCCAGGCAGCGGTTCCTTGGGATTGCCGGAGAGGTCCGCCATCACGCCCATGACGAAGGGCAGATTGATCTTTTTCTGAGCGCCGTAAATTTCGACGTCATACTCAATCTGCACGCGGGGCGCTCGATTGCGCGAAATAAACTTTTGACTGCTCGCCTTGGCCATGGGGGCTCCTTCTAAAAGCAAAGGCACGTGCCGGGAGATGTGGTGCTGTATTTTCGGACTTGAACCGCAATTCTAAGATCTCGCCGAGAGGACGGCAACAAATTTTTCAAAGCGTCGATCAAACTCTCAAATCCACCTGGGGCTGCAATGCCTGTTGAACGCAGGGCTGATGGGTGCGCCGGCGCTATTCCGGTTGATCCGTCGGGCCAATAAACACGCTGATCTTGTCGTTGGCGTCAGGGGCCAGGTCTTTGATCAGATCCATAAAGTTCATCGTCACCAGACGCTTGGCACGCTTGAGGAAAATGGGCACGGGACTGCCGGGCTCATAGCGCTCGTAATACGTGCAAATCTTGTCCAGCACGCGAATTACGTCCTGCCGGCTGGACACCTCACCAGACACCCCCATCGGCCGACCCGCCGGTGCCGCACCGCCGTCGCCCGCCCCGTCGCCCGCGCCATCCGTCGCTTCACCGGCACCCGAATCCGCCACGGGATCCTCCTGTCCGATCCCCCGTCGGCTCAACTGTTCGTCGATGACCGCCTTCATTTGCTTCAGCAGATCCGCCAGCTCCGTCACGTCTGGCCCGACCCCTGGGCCGACCTTTTCCCCGAGCCCCGCGTCCAGCCCTTTGACGTTGGCGCGCGATTCCTCCAGCGCTGTCTGAACCGCCAGCAGGTCTTCGGTGGCCGTGTCTTCGAACGCCGCGTTGATGATCGTCATTTCAGGCGGCGGAGGCGCGGTGGAGCCTGCGGCGGCCTTGGGTGCGGGTACGTCGCCGCGCGCGATCTGGATGTCGCGGAAGCTGAACTTGCCGATGCGCTTTTTGGAATTCGTCAGCGTGGCTTCACGCAGCCGCGGGATGAACTTGTACATGTCCCCACCCAGCGTGTTGCCCGCCAGGTTCTTCAGGATGTTCACCCGGATCGTCGGGTCATTGTTATCGTCGGGATCGAGCTTGGGATAAAACTGCTCCCACATGTTTTCGACGAAGCCCTTGAGGATCGCCGACCCATCGGCGAAACCCGGAACGCCATCCACTTTGAGCAGCGCCACCGTGAGGATCATCGCCACGCGAAGGTCGCGCGTGCGGTCGAAAAGCGCCAGGGCCGCGCTCTTCACCTCGGACCAGTTGGGCTCCTCGGCAGGCTTCACCTCGTTGCCCATCACCGATTCCGGCGTGCCCTGAGCCAGTTTTTCCAGCGCAAAATACTCCGGATCATATTCCACCTCAGCCCCGCCGGGCGCATCATCCGAGACGGGGGCGAGCAGCTTTTCGACTTCCACAACGCTCATTCAAACTCCACAACTTCCGGGTGCAGGGGATCGATTGCTGTCCACGCGATGGCCGCAGGGCCTACCGCGGGACGTCACCGCCGGGTGAGCGCCTGCCGCGTCGACGGACCGGTGATCACCGCCATGAAATCGGTGTCACGGATGTTCGACGGCCGTGCGCGGGCGAGGACGGTCGTCTTGGACAATTCAAATTGCATGTTCGTCAGGCCCAGATTCTTAATCGCCGCAAGCAAATCACGCAACTGGTTGAGGTAATCCAGGGCGTCGACCGTCTTGGGATCGGGCTTGTCGCCGGAATTTTCCTTGGTTTCCAGCCAGGAGCGGAAGCCTTCCGGCGTCGCCTTGCCCGCTTCGGCAGTGCTGTAGGCGCGCCACATCTGACCCAGCGTGTTGCGGATCAGACCGTCCCGCGCTTCCATCTTCACCTGGCCCTTCTCATCGAGCACCGGCTGCCCGTCCTTGGTGACGGCTTGCAGGAACAGGCTCTTGTAGAGCGCAACCGTCGGGAACACTGGCTCATAAGGCAGCCGGTTGGCCGCCACCTTGTTGTCCTCCGCGGTGGGATTGAGCTTCAGGGGCACATCGTCATACAGCGCGCGACCCACGAGGAACTCGACAACCTCATCGGTCCGAAGACCGCGAGCGTTGATCCCAATCTGCCGCAGATAATCGAGCAGTGCCCCGGAAATGGCCGCGGAATGTTCCGGCGAGAGCGCCTGCACGTCGCGCGGGATCACGGAGCCCTGCGAACTCGAGGGGTTGTTCCCGATGCCGCGGGCGATGATGTCCAGCACCGTGTTGCCCGGGCCCTGGAAGTCCGCCAGGGTCAGGCGATTGATCGAGTTGACCGTCAGGATCAGCTGGGTGCTGTTCTGATCGAACTCCAGCTTGCCAAACGTCGGGTTCAGATCGCTACTGCCGTTATAGGCGGCGAGCTGGACGCGATCAGACGGGGTTGCCCCGACGAACTGATTGACCTGCACGCGGCCGATGACCGTCAGCGCCCCGGTGCCGTTGAAGCCCGCGATGATGTCGGTTCCATGATCGACCGTGCTCAGCGAACCGTCGGGCAACAGTACCTGCGACGCCGGCCGGTTGAGGATGGTGATGGTGTTCGAGGTGCTCCCGGCGTCCAGCTTGATCTTGCCCAGAGCCGAGATGTCACCGACCACCATGTTGTGGTTATTA
>CALCHA010000338.1 GCA_937901265.1 uncultured Phycisphaerales bacterium | reverse complement strand
TGGCTTAGTTTAGCCCAGAACCGCAGCGGCCGCTGGTCCGCCCATGTCGATCCGGCCCTGTGGAACGACCTGGTCTGACGTCTGCTGCACAATGGTGCCCCCGCGATTGCCGCGCTATAATGCTGCGGCACCTACCCCTTCTAAGGAACCCCCCTCCATGTCCAGCGCCATCGAAAAAGTCGTCATCATCGGTTCGGGTCCCGCCGGCTGGACCGCCGCCATTTATGCCGCCCGGGCGAACCTCTCGCCGGTCGTCCTCGCGGGCGACAACCTCGGGCGCGATCGGGTCAAGGGGGGACAACTGATGTGGACCTCCGAGGTGGAGAATTTTCCCGGGTTCGTCAAAGGCATCGACGGCAAGGAGTTGATGCACACCATGGAGCAGCAGGCGGCTCTGTTCGGCACGCGCATCCGGTCCCATTTTGTAACCAAGGTTGATTTTTCGTCGCACCCCTACCGCATCTTTCATGTCGACGACATGGCCGGTGAGGAGGAGACGGTGACGGCGGCGCACACGGTGATCATCGCCACCGGGGCCGCCGCCAATTATCTGGGGCTGCCGTCCGAGCGCAAGTTTGAAAATCTGGGCGTGTCGGCCTGCGCGGTGTGCGATGGGGCGCTGCCGCGCTTCCGGGATCAGCCGCTGGTGGTCGTCGGCGGCGGCGATTCGGCCGTGGAAGAGGCCACCTACCTGAGCAAGTTCGCCAGCCGCGTGCACCTGGTGCATCGGCGGGACGCGCTGCGGGCCAGCAAGGTGATGGCGAATCGCGCGCTGACGAATCCGAAGATCGTCCCGGTGTGGAATTCGGCTGTTGAGGAAATTCTGGGCACCGAGGAAAAGGGCGTCACTGGCGTGCGCGTGAAAAACCTGCAGACGCACCACACCGACGTGATCGAAGCGTCGGGCATGTTCGCGGCCATCGGCCACACGCCCAACACCAAGTTTCTCGAAGGCCAGCTCGAACTCAATGACAAGGGCTACGTGGTGCTGAAGGATGGCTTCCGCAGCCTCACCAGCGTCGAGGGTGTGTTCGCCGGCGGCGACTGTGCCGATTCCACCTACCGCCAGGCGATCACCGCGGCGGGCATGGGCTGCAAGGCGGCCATCGACGCCGAGCGCTATCTCGCTGAGCATGGCATCCATTAAGGCGGATTTCGCCAGCGAGCGACGCGGCTTCGCGCTATCATCATCCACACCCGCGGAGGATGATTCATGGTGCCCATCATCGAAAAGCCCGGCGTCAGCCTGACCCAGAAGCGCCTCGCGCTGTTGGTCGGCGGGTTCGCCGACTTTCTGCAGATCGTTGCTTTTCCGGCGTTCGGCCTGGGCATCGCCTCGCCGCTTCAGGATGTCCTCGACTTCATTGTGGCGTTTCTCCTGATGGCGATCTGCGGCTTTCGCTGGCAGTGGATCATCGCGTTCGTCATGGAACTCGTGCCCGGCCTCGACCTGCTGCCCACCTGGACCATGGTCGTGGCGCTCATGCCGGTGCGGGGCGAGGGCTACCGCGGGTTCGACCTCCGGCAGGATGGCGAGCAACAGGACGGATATGCGCAGGGCGTCGACGACGCCGGGACGGAGCCTCAGGAAGCGAACCCTCAGGTCATCAACGTCACCGGAGTTGTGGTCCCCCCCGTCCGTGGCCCAGCCATGCCCAACGCCCGCTAACTGCGGCGGTCACAACTTCTCGGTGAGCAGGTTGCGGATTTCGTTGTCGGAAAATGCCCCATCCAGCCCGGCGGCGTAGGCGCACTGCATCTCCAGCACCCCTGCGGCAAACGAGAGCTTCTTGGCGGCCTTGTCCTTGACGTTGACCAGCTTGATCGAGCTGAGCCCGTCGCGCACGGCCTCCTTGCCCATGTCGTCGCTGCAAATCATCCGCAACGCCATGTTCAGCCGGTGGCAGGAGACGTTGTCGAGGAAATTGAGCCCCGCCGCATCATCCTGAATCGTGGCCCAGTCCACTTCGTAGGGGATCGCCTTCCCGCAAATCTCCGCGATTTCCTTCACCCGCTCCGGCAGCGTCGTGTCCTGCAGCTCTTTGACCTTGCGGCGCTCGTTCAGACCCATGGCAGTTCTCCTTCCAGAGTTTCGCGAAGGATACGCACAAGCGAACTCCATGGATAGGAAAATCGGCGGTCGCATGCCGTAAAAAAAAGGATGGCCCCGTCGGTCAGGGGATGCGACGCGCGGGGCCCTGGGAGGAGGACGCCGTTATGCCTCTCATAATTCCCCACCCGCGCCC
>CALCHA010000337.1 GCA_937901265.1 uncultured Phycisphaerales bacterium | reverse complement strand
GCCAACATGCTCGCTTCTCCGAAAAGTGATGGAGGGATTATGCGCGAAAGTGCGACTGGCGGCTTGGGATTTTTACAATCGAAGGCGGAGGCAGGTCCCACGGAAGAGGCCCCGCGAAATCAGGCGAAATCGGACGTCAGCGGGCGCACCAGCGGGTCCAGGCCCTGCGCAGGAGGCCTTCGAGGTCTTGGGCAAAGGCCCGGCCATCGGTGAGGCGGCTGGCGGCCATGCGGTCGCGCAGCGTGCGGCGCAGTGCGGCGAGACGCTCGCGGTCGCGCGCAAGTTCGATCGCCACCTGAGCGTATTCGCCGGGCGTGTCGACGGCCAGATCGCCCAAGCCGACCTGGGGAAGCAGCGAGCGGCCGCCGCGCCGCCAGGGAGCGTCGCCCACGAGGGAAATGGTCGGAACGCCCATCCACAGGGCGTCGCACGTGGTGGTGCCCCCGGCATAGGCAAAGGGGTCGAGCGCGATGTCGATGCCATGGTGCATCCGCAGGTAGTGATCCAGCCCGAGGCGGTCGAAGAAACGGATGCGGCTCGAGGCGACGCCTGCGGCTTCGAAGAGAGAGCGGACGCGCTCGCGGTGCGGGCCGCCGATGGCTTGAATAACAAGTTCCGAGCCCTTCACTTCGCGAAGAATGGAAGCCCACGTTTCCAGGGCCTCGCGCGATACTTTACAAAAGTTGTTGAGGCTGGCGAAGGTGATGTACCCGCGGCGGGCGGCGGGCAAGGGATTGATCGACGGAGCGGGGATGCCGGGGTCGTAGCACCAGTGGCTCTCAAGCCAGAGGTTCGCTTCGATGAAATCCCGCCGCCCGGGCGGATCGAGGGCGGCGTCGGTGAGGCGGTAATCCATCGTCGCCATGCCGGTGGTGGAGCAGTAGGCGAGGTAGGCGACCTGCACCGGCGCGGCGCGGCGAGCGAACAGCCCCCAGCGGCTGCCCGCCATGTGCATGGTGAGATCCAGAAGCACGTCGACGCCCTCATCCCGAACCTGCGCCGCGAGCTGCTCGTCAGGAATATTGCGGACGTTCCTCCAACCATCCGCGCCCGCACGCAATCGGGCCCGTACAGGATCCTCGTGACCGGCGGTGGAGTAGCAAACCAACTCGGCGGCTTCGTGGTCCCAGTGCTCGAAGGGCTTCAACAAGAATCGGCCGACAGAATGGCAGAACAGGTGCGCGCTGACCACTCCGACGCGCAGACGCTTTTTTGCGTCCCTGGGATTCCCGAAGGGGACGCTCTCGTCGCGGAGGGGGTCCGCGTACTTTCGCCCCCACGCGCGATGGGCGGCATCCACCTGGGTGCAGGATGCGCGGGAGTCAAAGTGCTGCACGTAGAGGTGATTCTGCGCCGCACCCACCCCTCCGGGCAGGGCCGCGGCGCGGTCGAGCTGCTCCAATCCGCCGGCGATATCGCCCCCGTCCACCAGCGAGAGGCCCAGGTTGTTCAACGCGGCGGTGTAGTCGGGCGCAAGCGCGACCGCGCGGGCGTAGCAGTCCTGGCTCCCGGGCAGGTCGCGGCCTTCATGCAGCGCTTTTCCGAGGGCGAACCATTTGAGAGGATCCTGCGGATCAGACTTTACGGCTTCGAGCAACTTGTCAATTTCGCCGCGGAGCAGTTGCTCTCGACGCGGGATCGCGCCGATGCGGGCAGGGAGCTGCCCCTCGAGGTCGAGCGCGGCGGCGCGGCGATAGGCGGCCATCGCCTCCTCCGCGCGCGCCATATCGATCAGCGTGTCGCCGAGGGCCGCCCAACTCTCCGCGTGCTGCGGGGCGCGTTCGAGGGCCTTGCGCAACCACGCCTCCGCCTCCTCAACGTCGCTCCGCGCAAGCGCCAGTTCCCCCGCCAGCCACCCCAAACCGGCGCTGCAATCCCCGCATGTGGCGAGCGCTTTACGCACCACCTCCTCCGCCAGCGGGGAATTTCCCGCACGCCACAACGCCTCTGCCCAGCGCTCCCAGGTGGCCACGGCACCAGTGAGGGCGGCCAGCGTTTCATAGGTTGCAGCGGCGGACTCCCAGCGGCGCAGTTGCCACAGCCCCTCGCCCAGCGCGGCAAGAACGCCGGCGTCTCGCGGCTGCAGGCTCTGCGCGCGCTGGAACCACAAGATCGCCTCTACAGTGTTTCCATTTTTCTGATAAAGCCGCCCCAGCTCTATACACGCGGCCACGCTTCCCCCCTCGGCAGCCTGTTTGAAATACAAGATCGCCGGCTCGCGCTCGCCGCGTTGCAACGCCACCTGCGCGAGCACCAGGCAGGCCGCCGCAGGGGACTCGCGCCCAGCGATCGCCCGCCGGGCAAGCCCCTCCGCGCCCAGCGCGTCACCCGCGGCGAGCTGCTGCTGTGCCATCGCCGCGAACTGTTGTGGCGAGAATTCCGCGGAAGCATCGGCCATCGGTCTCTCTTGCTCGTGCGTACCGCCGCATCACACCCTGCCCCCCCCACCGACGCAAGTCTCTTATGCTGGCGCGGGCTTGACGGGCGATGCACTCTGTGGGAACTGGCCTCGCACGCGGCGGAATTCCCTTACACCGGCTTGAGTCGCGCTTCGATCTCCGCCCGCTGGGCCTCGAGGAAGGGGGGCAGGGAGAGGTGCTCCCCGAGCTGTTCGAGCGGTTCATCCGCGGCGAAGCCCGGCCCGTCGGTGGCGATCTCGAAGAGAATGCCATGGGGCTCGCGGAAATAGAGCGAGCGGAAGTAGAAGCGGTCCACCGGGCCAGAGAAGGGCACGCGGGCCTCCCGCAGGCGCTCCGCCCAGGCGTCATACTGCTCGAAAGTCGGCGTGCGGAACGCGACGTGGTGCACGCCGCCGGCGCCGCCGCGGGCGGGGGACAGGTGCGGCTCGATGGCCACGTGCAACTCCGCCGCCGGGCCGGTGTCGCGGGCCATCTCAAAGACATGCACCTCGGCCGGGGTGGCGGTGCCGTCGGTCGATGCGGTGGCGGGGTAGGGGCGGACCTCGGTCATGTTCATCAAACCGGTGAGAACTGCGGCGGTGCCGGCGAGTTCGGGGATCGAGAGCGTGATCGGGCCCAGGCCGCGGATCTGATGCTCCGCCGGAACGGGGCTGCGCTCCCAGGGGTGCGCTGGCGATGTGGCGGTATCGACCACCAGGGCGAGACGCTGGCCCTCGGGATCGTCGAACGCGAGCGTCGGCCGCCCGTCCACCGTGGCAATGGGCGCGGCGGTAATGTGTTGATCTGCGAGGCGGCTGGCCCAATAAGCGAGGGAGGCTTCCGTGGCGACGCGAAAGCCGGTCCGCGCGATGGATCGCGTCCCGCGACGTTCCCGCAAGACGGGCCAATCGAAGAAGGTGATGTCGGTGCCCGGCGAGGCGAGGCCGTCGGCATAGAACCG
>CALCHA010000336.1 GCA_937901265.1 uncultured Phycisphaerales bacterium | reverse complement strand
CGTCTTCCACACCAGGACCGCACGCCCCTCCAACTGCTCGCCAAACTCTCGCAGGGCCTCCGGAAATTTCTCGACGTTGGTTTCCACCAGGTGATGTCGCAGCGACGGGTTTTTCGCGGCCAGGTGGCGAAACCAGAAATTCGACAGGGCCGTCAGGATGCGGCCCTTCTCCGGAATCGGTGTGGGCATGATCACGTCGAAGGCGGAAATGCGGTCGGAGGCCACGATCAGGAGGCGGTCGGGCAGGCCGATATCGGACAGGTCGTAGACGTCGCGCACCTTGCCCCGGCGGACGGGGATGGGCAGGTTGGATTCGTAGAGGGCACTCATCGCGGAGATAGTAAAGGCTCCGCCGAAAATGGCAAACGTCGCCATCGCGCCCCTGGCATCGACAGACTTCCCCCCCCGTCCTCCGCGTCCCTCCGTTCACTCCGCTTCTCCGCGTTAAAAGCAGTGTGGAAGATAGTCCTGGAGGACGTTCCGCTCGGTGGCCACATCGTCAGCACGCTGGCGGTCTCCTTTCCAAGACAACTCGGGTTTTAACGCGGAGAAGCGGAGGGACGGAGGGACGCGGAGAGGCTGCATCATGCCCTGTCAACCGCTCTTTTTGCCCTGCCCGGTCGGCCCGCTACCGGCCCCCCCGTCACCGCCCTTGCCGCCGCTGTTCGGCCATCCGCTGCTCGCGCACCGCTTTGGCCGCCGCGGCTTTCGCCAGAGGCTCGAGTTCGGTGGCGCGGTTGAGCACGCGCCGCACGGTCGTGAGCTGTGTGAGGATCACCGCGCGATCCATCTCCGGCATCTCCGGCTCCGCCTTCAACTGCGCCAGCAGGATCGTCGCCGCCCACGCCGCCTTCGGTTTCAGGTCGCTCGCGTTGGCATAGGTGATCCCTGACAACTGCCGCGGATTGTAGGGCTCCGGGCGGCCGGTCTTTCGATCCACGGGTGGAAAGAAGGGCTGCATCGGCAGCAAGGCGGGAATCGATTTTTCCTTCAGCAGCCCCACCAGCGGCTCTTTCTCTTCGTCGCGCACCTCTCCCACATCCACCTGCCCGGCGTTCATCCGCGAGTACATCGCATCCCAGTGAATGCTGGCTTCCCACGCACCGAAGGACATCTTTTTGGCCTTGCGGGTGATCGCATCGAGCCGCGCCAGCCCGTGGGGAAGCGTGGCAAAGCCATCTTCCATCGCGCGCATTTTTTCGAGCGTCTCCGGCCGATTGCCCAGGGCTTCGGAGCGCAAGACATCGTTCCACTCGTCCTGCAGCTTCTCGGGAAGTTGCGTGAGATCGTCAGGACCATGTCCCAGGGCGCTGGCCACGAGCTCGCGAAAAAACGCCGGCCGCGCGTCCTCTTGCGTTGCCGGTGCGGTTTCCGGCGACGCGGCCGGGGGGGCCGCCACCGCCGCCGGAGGGGGGGGCGATAGCGGTGCGACTGAGACTCCCGGGGACGGGGCGGGGGTCGGGGTCTGGGCTTGGGCGGGGGTCGGCACTGCCGTTTCCGGAGAGATTTCGATATCGGCGATGTCCAGAATGTTGATGTGGCGCACGGTGGAGATGATGCCGAAGTGCATGTGCAGGTCGAACCCGTTGGAATTGCGATTTTCGATGGTGCCCTCGAGGAGGGTGCCATCGCGCAGGGTGATGCGTTCGGCGCGCAGGGGCAGCGTCACAAACAGCAGGGCGGCCGCGAGGGCCGGGAGGGAAAATCGGAACAAGGCCATGTCTATTCTATCGACGCTCTCGCCGGCCAAATCTTTCGCGCGAAGAAATATCGGGCCGCCTGTCATTCCGCCCCGAGCGGTGTCTGATGGTCACGCGGCGAAGGTCTTCCGATGGACCTTCGCCGGGCAGTGGGCGATAATGTCACGTCGCACGGCCTCTTGCGCCGATAGCTCCCGGGACGCCCCGCCGGCGCGGCCCAGTATCCTGCCGTCGCCTGCCGCGAAGGATTGATTATGCCCCTGTTCGGCCGACAGCATGTCAGACTGCCGCTGATCAACTGGAACCATGTCGTGCAGCGCCCCGAAGCGCGGAACGCGCCCACGACGCGCGACATTGACTGCCCGCACTGCGGCGAGCCGCTCCGCGTCGCCATCCGCGCGCTCAACACCCGCTGCACCGCCTGCTACAAGCACCTGCGCCTCGAGGATGTCGTCATCCGTGGCGATTCGCCCCTCACCCGGGTCGTCACCTGCGGGTCGATTCTCGTTGAACCGGCGGCCCGCTTCTCGGGCATCCTCCAGGGTGCGGAGGTGGTGGTTGCCGGGCGCGTCATGGGCACCATCATTGGGACGCAGCGCGTGGAGGTGACCGCCACCGGCAAAGTCGCCGGCACCATCGCCACCCGCCACCTCGCTGCGGACGAACGCTCCCTGATCGATGGCCAGATCAACCTCCTGAACCCCGACGGGACCATCTCGAGCGTTAAAACCGGCGCGGACCACGCGCCGCCCAAGTATCGCGCCGGCGAGTGAAACGGGCTCCCGGCAGTGACGCGACAGCGCGGTAAGCCCCTTCCACCTGATGCCAGAGTTACTTCACTTCCAGAGACCGCGACACGCTTTCGATGGTGCCTTTGGCGTCGGTCTTCACGATCAACCCTTCCAGATGCTCGAAGAATTTGCCGCGAACGAACGTCCATGTGTCGCCCTCGTGACGGATGGTCTTCACCTTGGCGCCGTCGGAATCTACGGGGTACAAGATGTCGAAGACATCCTGAAGTGCGTGGGCGTCGGCATCGCTGGAAAGTTTGAAGTCGGGCTTCACCAGCTCCTTCAATCCGGGAATCGGGGCGGTCTCGCTGGGCAGCGTGATCTGCACGATCTTGTCTCCAAGGCGGGCGACCACTTCTGTTTCGATCCCCTGCGCCACGGTCAGGTTCAGCGTGAAAAACTTCCCGGCCATCACCTTGTCCAGCGCCGGATTATCGAGCGGCACGGCCTGGACCTTGACCAGCTCGTTGACGTGCTTTTCAAAAAACTGCTGGTCCGGCCCCGCCCTGCCCGCGGCGTAACCGACGGACATCGTCAGCCCCAGCAGCATGAATCCACCGACAAACAATGGCGTACGCATACGAACCTCCATGAGGGTTAGGAAAAAAAACGTCGTGAAGCGATGACCGGGGATTCCCGAGATCAGGGCAGGCGGTCGTGGAGGATCCTTTCGCAGGATGCGCAACGGCCGCAGTCGCCCATCCCAAAAACTCCCCACGCGCCCCCCACCGATCCGCGGAGCATCCCCACGCTCCACCGGCAACTATACACCAACGGACAGTAAAAGCCGCATAGGCGGCGCGCGCGATTTGAGCCGGGCGGCGGCAGCGGCGCGCCTGTCCGCAATAGCATTTGCCCCGCTGCGAACGTCCGACGTATACTGCATTTACATTTCCGGTGGGCCGCGCAGCTGCATTTCTCTGGCGCGACATGTTGAAATTCGTGCCCTGCAAACCCGAGGGGTTGTCATGTCTGTTTGTGAACTGGCTGTGCATTACGTCCCCTGCTGGCACGCCGATCCGCGTACCGACCGCTGGCATGGCAAGGGGTGGACTCCCTGGCAGCTCATTCGGTCCGCGCAGCCGCGCTACGAGGGGCACCGCCAGCCGGTGCGACCTGCCTGGGGGATGGTCGACGACACCGATCCCCACGTCGCCGCCCGCGAAATTGACCTTGCCGCCGACCATGGCGTCTGCAGCTTCCTGTACCACTGGCACCACTTCGACGACGGTCCATTCCTGCACGATGCCCTCGACCGAGGGCTGCTCAAAGCCGCCAACATCGACCGCATCAAATTCGCCCTCCTCTGGGACAACCGCGACATCCTCGCCCATGCCCCGGCGCTGCTTTCCGGAAACCCCGGCGTCCTCGCATCGGGCCGCGTGACCTCTGCGACGTTCGATGCCATGGTCCGCCTCTGGGTCGAACGCTACTTTCCGCACCACTGCTACCTCCGCATGGAGGAATGCCCCTTCGTCGCCATCTACGACCTCGTCAACTTCGTCCGTTCGATGGGGGGCCTCGAGGGCGCGCGGGAGGCGATCGAGCGCCTGCAGCTCAAGGCCGCGGGGGCGGGGTTTCCCGGCGTCCATGTGATGGGGCTTCTGTGGCGCGCGGAAGAGGAGTCGCGCTGGGCCGAGTTCGGCGGCGTGCGCGCCCTGGTCGCCGCCCTCCCCCTGGATTCCGTCGGCCCGGCCAGCTTCCTCGATCATTACGATCTGGTCGCCGACACCTTCCCCCGCGGCAGCTACGCCAAAGCCGCCGCCGCGAATTTTCATCACTGGGAATCGGAGAGCCGGTCGTGGGGCGTGCCTTACATCCCCAACGTGACGCTGGGCTTTGACGCCTCGCCCCGCTGCGCCGCGACCGACCACTTCGAACGCCGCGAGTATCCCTTCGTGCCGATCCTCGATGGCAGCACCCCAGCTGCCGTGCGTTCGGCTTTCGAGCACGCGCGCACCTTCGTCACCCGCCCCGATGCCCCCGTCAAACTGGTCACCATTTCTTCCTGGAACGACTGGCTCGAAGGGGCCTCGCT
>CALCHA010000335.1 GCA_937901265.1 uncultured Phycisphaerales bacterium | reverse complement strand
GGCATCGCCCCCGCGACGGCGTCGTTGTGGAAGTAGACCACCCACGCCAGCACCAACAGTGCCGTCACGCCTGCCCACGTCCCCCGCAACGCCCAGCGTTTCATTGTTTTATCCATATCAACCGCCTTCGTTCTTCTGCGTGGCCGGGCCCCGGTCGCTCGCCGGTTGCATCGCACCCGCCGGCTGCGGGGCCGTCGACGGCTGCGTCGTTGCCTGCAGGAGCGCCGCTCCCACCCCCGCTCCGCCCGCCGCACGCATCAGTTGCCCGCGGGCCACGATCAGTTTCTCCCGCAGATCGATCTCTTTCACGGCCACGGTGCGAAAGTCCGCTTGCGCCTGCAGCAGGAACACCAGTTCCGCATCGCCCGCATCGTACGAGCGCTGCGCCTCGGCCATCACCTCGCGCTGCGCCGGCAGAACCCTCTCCGAAACCTCCCGCAGCGCAGCTCCCGCCGCGATGTACGCCGCATAGGCCGTGCGCACATTCTGTATGATTTCCGCCGCGGTTTCTTCCAGGTCTGCCCGCGCCGCCATCCGCTGCGCCTTGATCTTTGCGCGCGAGCCCTGCCCCCAGTCAAACACCGGTAGCGGCACTGACACCGTCGGCCCCGCCCGCCAGGTTGGATCATGCTCGGCATGCGCCCCCAGGTCGCCCCCCACCAGCGGTGAAAATGTGGCGGCCGTCAGGTCATCTCCCAGCGCGGCCATTTCCCACGTTTTGGACTGCAGCTCCGGCCGATTCCGCAGCGCCGCGGCCACCCACTCCTCCTCCGGGGCAACGGTCTCATCCACCGTGGCCGCGCCCTCCAATTTCCACTCCACCGGCCCCCGCGCCGAACCGATAAGCCGGCCGAGATGCAGCCGCTCGGCGTGCCTCTGCACCCCCAAATCTCGTTCGTCTGAAAGCGCCACCGCAACCTGTGCCCGCAGCAACAGCGTGTCGAGCCGACTGGCGTCGCCCAGTTCGCGCCGCTTGTCACCGATGTCCGCCATCCGCTGGGTCAACGCCGTGCGATCTTTCGCCGCGGCCAGCTCGACCTCCAACGCCCGCGCCGCCGCGAAGGAGCCTTCCACCTCTTGCATCACATCCAGCACCACGGTCAACGCATCGCTCGCCGCCCCGCGCAGCCGCTTGTCCGCCGCCGCGATCTGCCCGGGCTTCTGCAACAGCGACAGCACGTCCGCCGCGAGGGTTGCCTCGACCGTCTGCCCGGTGCCGGCCTCGGTCGGAAATCGCATGTCGACCGACAGAATCGGGTTGGGCAGGAGCCGCGCCTGCCCGGCGTCGGCTTCCGCAATCCGCACCCGCGCAAGCGCCCCTTGAATCCGCGGGTCCTGCTCCAGGCACAGCCGCACGGCCTGCTCCATCGTCAGCGTATCGCCCACCGCGGGAACCGCAGCAGCAAGGCCGCCCCGGAACACAATCGCCCCGCTCACGCCGGTCAGTCGTGCCGCATCTCCCGCCACATCGGGCCGGTGCATGCTGCAGCCAGCCGTCGCGATCATCAGCGCCGCCGCGGCGCCCTGCCATCCCCTCATGGCTTGGCTGCCTCAGTCAGGCCATATTCCAGCACCTTGAAGCTGTTGGTGTCGGTCCGTGATTTTGCATTCGAGAGGTAAATTTTGTGAGTCGCCGTGTCGAGCGTCATCGTCCGCGCGCCGCGCTCGGTCGTCAGTTTCTGCACCAAAGTGAGCTTGTCGGCCTCGACCTTGGCGATGGTCACGGTGCCGCTGCCGCCGCCCGAAGCAAATCCCAGGTGCGTCTCGGGATCAAACGCCGTCGCATCGATGCCCTGCCCCGCGTCGAGCGTCGCCACTACTTTGCCGTTGGTCGAATCCATCATCACCATTTTGGAATTCGCGCAGCCGATGATGAGCCGCTTGAGCACGGGATCCAAGGCAATCCCGGTGGGCCCCTCGCCGCCGGTGATCGGCCAGGTCGCCTCCAGCTTGTGCGTCTTGAGGTCCACGACCGCGATCGCCGCCTTGTCTTCCAGGTTGATGTACACCTTGCCTGCCGCGCTGTCCGCCACGCCGCTTTCGGGCCTGCCGCCCAGGGCGATGCTGGCCGCGACGATGTTGCCGGTCTTGGAG
>CALCHA010000334.1 GCA_937901265.1 uncultured Phycisphaerales bacterium | reverse complement strand
CCTCTCCAACGTTTCCTTCGGCCTCAAGCCCTACGCCCGCATGGTCCTCAATTCGGCGTTCTTCAATGAATGCGTGAAAGCGGGGCTGACCAGCGCTATTGTGCATTCGAGCAAGATTCTGCCGCAGAACAAGATCGAGCCCGAGCATTACCAGTGGGCGATGGACCTCATTTATGACCGGTCGCGCGAGGGCTACAGTCCGCTGGGGCTGCTCTCCACGCTGGGCGCTCCCCCCAGGGATGAAAACGCCGCCAAGCTTGAGTCCCTCCCGATCGAGCAGCAGCTGCAGCGGCACATCATCGACGGCGACAAGCAGAACCTCATCAAACACCTCGAAATCGCCCGTGAAAAGTATGCACCCCTCGCCATCATCAATGACCACCTCCTTGCCGGCATGAAAATCGTTGGCGAACTCTTCGGCAGCGGCCAGATGCAGTTGCCCTTCGTGCTGCAGAGTGCCGAAGTCATGAAAACGGCGGTCGCGCATCTCGAAACCTACATGGAAAAAGTTGAAGGCCAAAGCCGCGGCAAACTGGTGCTCGCCACCGTCAAGGGCGACGTTCACGATATCGGCAAAAACCTCGTGGACATCATCCTCTCGAACAACGGCTTCACCGTCTTCAACCTCGGCATCAAACAGCCCATCGACAACATCGTCGCCAAAGCCAGGGAAGTTGGAGCCGACGCCATCGGCCTCTCCGGCCTTTTGGTGAAGAGCACCCTGGTCATGCGCGATGACCTCCTCGAACTTAATCGTCGCAAGCTTACCTTCCCCGTCATCCTCGGTGGCGCGGCTCTCACGCGAAAATATGTTGAGCAGGACCTGCGCAACATTTATGGCGGCCCGCTCTTTTACGGGAAGGACGCCTTCGAAGGCCTCCGCGTCATGGACGCGATTTCCACCGGCAAAATCCAGGAAATGCTCGTCGCCACCGGCGTCGCTGAGGACAAGGCCATCGCCTATTGCGGCGGCGGCCTCGCCACGGCGGAGCTGCACATCCCTGATCCCGAAAAACCCGCCGGGCCGTCCACGGAGGAGTTCGCCCTCTCCGATATTGATCGCAACGCACCGATTGCTTCCGCCCCCTTCTTTGGCACCCGTGCGGTCACGGATATTCCGCTGGGAGAAATTTTCCCCTACATCGATGAAGTCGCTCTTTTCCGCGGCCAGTGGCAGTTCAAGACCGGCAACAAGTCGCGCGACGAATTCCGCGCCTGGACCGAGGAAACCGTCCGCCCCATCTTCAACCGCATCAAGACCAGGGTGCAGGAAATCGCCGTCCTCAAGCCCGCCGTCGTCTATGGTTATTTCCCCGCCCAGGCGGACAAAAATGATCTGATCATCTACGAGGTCGATGCCCAGGGCCGCCCCACGGACAAGGAAAAACTGCGCTTTCATTTCCCGCGACAGACCCACAAAAAGCGCTGGTGCCTCTCTGATTTTTATGCCCCCAGGGAATCCGGGCGGATGGATGTCGCCGCCTTCACCTGCGTCACCATGGGCTCCGAGATGTCGATCTATGAGAACAAACTTCGCGAGGCCGGCGATTACACGGAATATCTCTACATGCACGGCATCGGCGTTCAGTTGGCCGAGGCGCTCGCCGAGCTCTGGCACAAGCGCGTCCGCCAGGAGCTGGGCATCGCCCTGCACGATTCCGCCACCATCCGCGACCTCTTCGCCTGCCGCTACCAGGGCTGCCGCTACTCCTTCGGCTACCCCGCCTGCCCCAACCTCGAGGACGAAGTGAAACTTTTCGAACTGCTCAAGCCCGAACGCATCGGCTGCGGCCTCACGGAGAGCCACTTCATCACGCCCGAACAATCGACCAGCGCGGTCATCACCCAGCACCCGCAGGCCCGCTATTTCAACGTCGACTGACACACGCCGTCCGCGTCCCACCCCTCGAGCGAGCTTGCCACGTCGCGGCACCGCGTCGCAGCACAGCAACCACGAGCCCACCCTCAACCGCGCCCCACCCCTCGAGCGGGCTTGCCACGTCGCGGCTCAGGCCACCCGTCATACGGCGCCACCCACCCATACCCCTGCCGCGGCAACCCCTCCTTCCCCGGATTCTCCTCAATATACTTCACCGTCCGCCAAATATCGTCCGGACTATACAAGTACACCGAATAGGGCCGATCCGCCCACAACGGATGCTCCGCCCCCACCAGCCCCGCCCCACAACACGCCTCCCGCGCCCCTCGGGCCAAGCGCCCCCAGATCTCCCGATAATCATCCCGATGCTGCCGCAAGCACACATGCACATGATTCGACAACACCGCCATCCCCCAACACGTATACCGAAGCGAACGAATCGCCTCCGCCATCCCCTCCCCAATAACCACCCGCCTCCCCGCCCCAAACCCCACCCGCTCATGCTCCAACAACGCCCCCGCCTCCTC
>CALCHA010000333.1 GCA_937901265.1 uncultured Phycisphaerales bacterium | reverse complement strand
GGGCAGCTGCTGGGACGGATCGAGGCGCAGGCGCTCGACGACGCGCGGCAGTCCGCGCAGTCGGCCGTGCGCTCGGCCGAGAACCAGCGCTACGTCGCCCGGCGCGAGGCCGACCGCACCGAGACGCTCGTCAAGGCTGGCGCCCTCGCGACACGCGATCTCGACCAGGCGCGGCAGCGCCAGCCGGCCGACGAGGCCGCGCTCGCCGACGCACGGGCACGGCTGGTGAACGCGCAGAAGCAGCTGAGCGACGCCGTGATCCGCTCGCCGCTGGCTGGCATCGTGTCGAAGCGGCCGGTGAACGAAGGCGACGTCGTGAGCGTCGGCGCCGAGCTCTCCTTGTCAGCGAGGAGGATGCACATCGGCCGACCGATGTTGTCGCCTGTGAGGTCGCCCATCATCCGGGCCCCGATCGGATCGAGGTGGAAGGGCATGATTTCCCCGCGGGTCGGGTCGTAGTAGGGCCGATCTGCCTGCACGCTCCAGGGGCGTCGCCCCTCGGCGTGCGTCAGCGCCCGGGTCGCGTCGTCGTAGCACAACACGTAGGGCTCGCCCGCCCAGGTCCCGGTGACGAACCCCACCCGGTCAAAATTGTCCTTCCAGTTCGGGTTCACCTGGAACCAGCGGCAGACGATCCCGCCGAGCTTCATCTGGCTGTTGGGGCCATTGTCCTTGAGGCTCTTGAGGGCCTGCTGGTAGAGCTCGCCGTCGGGGTAGCCCACGTCCATCGGGTTGACGGTGATGCGGAAATCCAGCACGCCGGAGGAGGTGATCATCCGCTGCAGGTCCGCCGAGTCCTCCACGCCGCCGCCGTTGAGCTCCATGAGTTTGCGGTGGCTTTCGATGTAGGTCTGGATTTCCTGCCGCTGCGAGGTGTGGTTTTTGACGATGGCGTCGAGCGCCTGCTGGGCTTCGGTATTTTTGGGATTGTCCGCGGCGGTCACGACGGATTTGAGGGTCGCGAGGTCGACGTTCAGCTCTTCCAGAGCGCTTTTGGCAGCTGCCACGGCTTTTTGGGCGGCAATTTTGCGTCCGAGCAGGTCGGTCGGCGTCTGACCCACGGCATATTTCGCCGCTTCTGCGTTGACCGCGGCGAGTTCATCCTGCGCCGCGGCCAGCTTCAGCAGCTGGTCGTGCCGCGGGTTTCCCGGGGGCGCCAGGGCGGCGATGGCCGCGTCGCGCGCTGCGCCGGTTTTGGAGAGCGCCGACTGCACTTCGGATTGCTTCAAGGAGGTGTCGAGGATGGCCTGTTCGGCCTTCTCGAGGGCCAGCTTGGCGTTGCGCGTCTCTTTGCTGGGTAGCGGCATCTGCACCTGGATGCGCTTGCCGCCGACCACCCGCCAGATCAGGTTCATCTGCCCGCCTGGATCGACGCGCTGCTTGAGCACCGCGATGACCTGCTGGGCGAGCTCCTGCGGGCTGCTGCGTGATGCCGCCGCCTTCTCCATGTCCAGCTCGTACAGCAGCGACGTGCCGCCGGCCAGGTCAATGCCCGGCCTGAGCGGAAACAGCTCCACGCACACAATCGCCAGCGCCATCACCGAGAAGATGACGACAAAACGCCACAACAACGAATTTTTCATGCCTGAACGGGCCTGCGGTCACGAGCGGTGCGCGGCCACACGTGCCTGACGACACGCCCGCCGCGCCCCTCCCGCCGTCGCTGACCCTCCTCCTTATTTGCTTTTCTCTTCCCCGCCGAGGACTTGTTGGATCGAGGACTTGCGGTAGACCGCTTTGACGTTGGCGGATTCGTCAATTTTCAGCGTCACGTCCTCGCCATCGACCGCGACGACCCGGGCGATCAGCCCCCCGATGGTCATGACCCGGTCGCCCTTTTTGAGCTCTGCGATCATGGCTTTGTGCTTCTTCTGTTCTTTTTGTTTGCCGCGGAACAGCAGCAGATACACCAGGACCGCCATCACAATCAGCGGTGCCACGGCCATGGCCTGATCAAAAAAGGTCGGTTTGGCGGGCTGGGTGGCGGGTACGCCGGCCTCCTGGGTGGTGGCGGCGCCCATGGTCGCGGGAGCGACTGCAGGGGCTGGGGCATTGACGATCGGCGCTGCCACCGGCACGGTCGCCGGCGCGGCCGCCGGACCCACCACCGGAGCAGCCGCCGGATTGGCCGTCGGACCAACCGTCGGACCGCCCTCTACCCGTACCGCCGCTGCCCGTGTGGCCGCCGTGAGGTGCCAGCCCCCGCCTACCGTGCTTCCTCCGAAACCCCCCACTCGCATGACCGACAATTCCTGCATTCGCACGTCCTTTAATGAATCAGCCCATCCCGGCGATCCCACGCCGCCAGGGTTGCTGCGCATGTGTTAAACTCTTGGTAGACCCGTCATTGTCCCAAGCGTTCCCCCGAAAGTCCAGCCGCAGTCACTTGCAGGAACCTCCATGCCCGCACTTTCCTTCTCCATCCAGCACCGCGACCCTACCTCCAGCGCCCGGGTGGGCACCCTCACCACTGCCCATGGGCCCTTCGACACGCCCGCCTTTATGGCGGTGGGGACGCGCGGGTCGCTCAAAGGGGTCACCCCCGCACAGGCCCGCGACTGTGGCTGCCAGTGCATTCTGGGGAACACCTACCACCTGCTGCTGCGCCCGGGGCCGGAGACCGTGCGTGCCCTGGGCGGTCTGCAGCGCTTCTCCGGGTGGGGCGGGCCGATGCTCACGGATTCGGGCGGCTACCAGGTATTTTCGCTGTCCGACCTCCGGGTTTTCGAAACCGGCGATGCCGACGGGGTCACTTTCAAATCGCACATCGACGGCCAGCTCATCCGGCTGTCCCCCGAAGAGTCCATCCGAACCCAGCACCTGCTGGGTGCCGACATCGTCATGGCCTTCGACGACTGCCCGCCGGCCAACTGCGACGCTGCCCGCCTTCGCGAATCGCTGGACCGCACCCACCGCTGGGCCCAGCGCTGCAAAGAAGCACACGAAAGATTCACCCAGGACCCCTCCCTCCTGCTGCCCTCCTCCCCACCGGATGGCCCTCTTTCAGCATTCAGAATTCAGAATTCAGAATTCGCCCCCCAGGCCCTCTTCGGCATCGTTCAGGGAGGCACCGACCTCGACGCCCGGGCGCATTCGGCCAGGACGCTCGCCGCCCTCGACCTCCCGGGCTACGCCCTCGGCGGCCTGGCGGTGGGCGAAGGTCACGAACGGATGGTTGCCACGATCGAGCACACCGCCCCGCTGCTTCCGGAAAACAAGCCGCGGTACCTGATGGGCGTGGGCTATGCGAAAGACATTCTCGAAGCGGTGAAACGGGGCGTCGACATGTTCGATTGCGTGTTGCCCACGCGGAACGGGCGGAATGGCCTGGCGTTTACCTATCAGGGGACCCGGCGGCTGAAAAACGCCAGGTACGCCCTCGACAACGGGCCTCTGGAGGAGGGGTGTGACTGCTATTGCTGCCGGAACTTCTCCCGCGGCTATCTTCGCCATCTATTCAATGTCGAAGAGATGCTTGGCCCGACGCTGGTGTCGATTCACAACCTGCGGTTCTTCCAGCGATGGATGGCGGATATCCGCGCAGCGATCCGGGAGGAGCGCCTGCAGAGCCTCGTGGCGCCAAAGAACGAGATCGTGGAGGAATAGCCGCCCCGGCAGGGGCGCAAGAATGTAGCCTACGGCGCAGCCGTGGGTATCGATGATGGAGACGCAACAAGCCCCGGCAGGGGCGCAAGAAGGAGTCGCCAATGGCCCACAGTTTCACCGCCCTCCACTTCCATATCATCTTCTCCACCAAGCAGCGCCAACCCTTCCTCACCCCGGACATCAAACCGAGATTGTTCGCTTACATGGGCGGCATGATCCGCACCATGGACGGCACCGCGCTACTTATCAATGGTCCCGGAGATCACCTCCATATCCTCACCACGCTCCCCTCCAAGCTCTCGATCGCTGATTTTCTCCGCGAGCTGAAGGCGGATTCCTCCGGCTGGATCAAAGACACTTTCTCGCTGCCCGACTTCGCCTGGCAGACCGGCTACGCCGCCTTTACCGTCAGCAAGAGCGGCATCCCGGCGGTCCGCGCCTACATCGCCAGACAGGAGGACCACCACCGCCGCATCTCGTTTCAAGAGGAATACCTCGAGTTCCTCAAACGCCACGAGGTGGAATACGACGATCGGTTCGTATTCGATTGATGCCGCCGACAGAACCTCCTCTTGCGCCCCTGCCGGGGCTCCCTGCGTACACGTTCCCTGCGGTCCCACGGCTGCGCCGTGGGCTAAATTCTCCGGCCCCTGCCGGGGCCCCCAGCCCAAAGCCCTGATCCTCCCTTACAGCCCCAGGACGTCGCGCATGGTGTAGCGGCCGGGCGTTTTGCGGGCGACAAACGCGGCTGCGCGGAGGGCTCCGCGGGCGAAGGTGTCGCGGTTGGTGGCAACGTGGCGCAGTTCGATGCGTTCGCCGCTGGTGGCGAAATAGACGGTGTGCTCGCCGACGACGTCGCCCATGCGCACCGCGTGCATGCCGATGGTGCCCTTTTTCCGCAGGGCGTCGTGCCCCTGGCGCCCGTGAACCAGGGCCGAATCGATATCCCGGCCGGTGGCGGTCGCGGCGGCCTCGGCGAGGGACAGGGCGGTGCCGGAGGGGGCATCTTTTTTCAGGTTGTGGTGGGCCTCGATGATTTCAATGTCGTAGGCGTCGCCCAGTTGCCGGGCGGCCTGGGCGACCAGGCCGAGCAGGACGTTGACGCCGACGCCGGTGTTGGTGGCCTGCAGGATGGCGATGGATTTCGCGGCGTCGTCGATGGCTTTTTGATCGTCCGCGGTCAGGCCGGTGGTGCCGATGACCATGGCGATTTTCCGTGCGACGCACTGCGCCAGGAGCGTACGGGTGGCGGCCGGCGCGGAGAAGTCGATGGCCACCTGCGGGGTGGTCTGCAACTGCGCGCTGATGGGGACGCCCAGCGGCGCGACGCCCGCCACGGTGCCGGCATCGAGGTTTTGTGAAGGTGAATGGGGCGCATCGAGCGCCGCGGCGAGCGTGAACAGGTCGGGCTGCTCCGCGGCCAGGGCGATGAGGCGTCTGCCCATGCGGCCGGCGGCACCGGAGATGGCGAGGGTGATGGAAGGCATGGGCTGGCTCCTGACGGGACGGCTTGCGGGACGAAAGGAGCCGATTGTAGCCGAGGGCCTGGCGCTCTTACAGGTCCAGCTCTTCCTGATTGACGCGTTTAATGGTGGCGCCGATGGCGTTGAGGCGGTTTTCGATGCGTTCATAGCCGCGGTCGATGTGGTAGACGCGCATGACGGTGGTGGTGCCCTTGGCGGCGAGAGCAGCGAGCACGAGCGCCGCGGAAGCCCGCAGGTCCGAGGCCATGACGGGGGCACCGGTGAGGCGTTTTTGTCCCTGGATGATGACGGTGGAGCCTTCTTTGTGGAGGCGGGCGCCGAGGCGCGCGAGTTCGGCGACGTGCAGGAAGCGGTCGGGGAAGATTTTTTCGGTGACGACGGAGTTGCCGTCCGCGATCGACAAAAGGGCCATGAACTGCGCCTGGAGATCGGTCGGAAAGCCGGGGTGGGGCTGGGTGGTGAAGGTGGAGGCTTCGAGGCGGCGGACGGATGCGACGGTGCAGCCCCCCTTGTCCTTGTCGACGATGACGCCGATGTTGCGCAGCTTGTCGACGGCGGCCATGAGGTGGTCGAGGCGGCAGTTGTCGATGTGGACTTCGCCATTGGTGATGGCGGCGGCGACCATGAAGGTGCCGGCCTCGATGCGATCGGGGATGACGGTGTGGCTCGTGCCGTGAAGCGTCGGGACCCCCTCGATGACGATGCGGGGCGTGCCCGCGCCGGTGATCTTCGCCCCCATGGCGTTGAGGTAATTGGCGACGTCGACGATCTCGGGCTCGCAGGCGGCGCACTCGATCATGGTGGTTCCCTTGGCGAGCGCCGCGGCGGACATGACGTTGGCGGTGCCCAGGACGGTGGAGCCGAAGTTGCCGCCGAGGAAAATCTCAGCGCCCACGAGCTTGTCCGCTTTGACGATGATGTCGCCGCCGTCGAGTTCGATGTGGGCCCCGAGGGCTTCGAGGCCGCGCAGGTGGATGTCCACGGGGCGATCGCCAATGGCACAGCCGCCGGGCATCGAGACGCGGGCATACCCGCGCTTGGCCAGGAGGGGCCCGAGCACGCAGATGCTCGCGCGCATCTTGCGCACGAGGTCGTAGCGGGCGTGAGAGTTCTTTTCGTCGGTGACGTTGATCAGGAGATCGCCGTCGGCCTGGCGCTCGACGACGCAGCCCAGCTCGCGGAGCAGGTTGATCTGGTGCTGGATGTCCGAAAGGTTGGGGACGTCCTTGAACAGGGAAGGCCCATCGGCCAGCAGGGCGGCAGCCATCAGGGGGAGTGCGGCGTTTTTGGAACCATTGACGCGCAGCGACCCGCGCAATCGCGAACCACCTTCGATGATGAGAGAATCCATTGTGCCGGTGCCTCCATGCAGAAATAAGCCATGCGAACTCAGTCGCCGGGGTGATTATCGGCCAGCGTGGCAACCGCCTATAAAAAAGGCGACGGAAAGGGTAAGGAGCATCCCACCACCTTATTCGGGTCAGTTCGTCGGGCTTCCCTTCAGGGCGGCAGCGGTGGCAGGGCTGCCAGCGTTGCCTCCAACAACTCGCGCGTTTTGTGGGCGTCGCACCAGCCGCGGATGTAGGGCATGTCGAGCTTGCCAGCCTGGACGGCCAGGACATTTCGCACGTCGTCAATGTCTTTGGATCGGCGGCCGTTTTTCGACCAGCGCAACTTGGTGATGATCACGTCTTCGGCCGAGGCGACAGTCATCGTGCGCGGACCGAATTGTTCGGATCGGCGACGGGCAAATCGCGCATGATCATGGGGATCGTCGCTCAAGAGAAATAGTTCGACTTTGAAAATGGGATCGACGTGGCTGGCGATGTAGCGTGACGTCATCGTGACGGTCTCGAATCCCATCTGGGAATCAACACGGAAATCAGGTCCCAGGGCGGCGATCAGCCGGGACATGGACTGCGCTTCGAGCTGCATGACGATGTCGACGTCTTTCGTGGTACGCTCGACGCCGTAGAGGTTGCTCGAAAATGAACCGACGACCATGAAGGGAATGGCGCAGGCGTCGAGCGCGTCGGCGACTTTGATGACAATCTCATTGGGATTCACGAGAGTGCTCCAGGATGCGGGAGATCTCGAAGCGGCGGTGAAGCTCGCGCTGCACGTCGTCTTCGTTGGCTTGGGGCGACTGCATGCGAATCCCCATCCGCATACGTTCGATGAGGCTGACGAACATGTCGCCGGCGGCAAGGAACTTTTGCTCGGGGGTGCGTTGGCGCGCGGCGATTACTTTGTCGCGATACAGGGCGTCGAGCAGTTCGGGGGTGGGTTCCATGAGTGGCTCCTGCGGGGTCAGTCGCGGGGGATCAGCGGGCGGCCGGGGTGGCCCTGCCAGGTGGTGTTGGCGTGGTGGATGTGGCGGACGGTGTAGATCGCCTTGCGCTGGGATTCAAAGTAAACGCGCGAAATAAGTTCAGCGAGGAGGCCCGTCGAGAAAAAGACGAAGGACATCATGAAGAGCATCGAGGCGATAAGGATGAGCAGCGGGTGCTCCGTGGCGATGGCCACGCCAAAGCATTTGCGGATGATGAGAAAAACGCCTGTGAGGCCCGCCAGCCCCAGGCACGCCAGCCCCATCTTGCCGAAGAGGTGAATGGGACGGGTCAGGTAGGAATTGAGGAACTTGATCGTGAGCAGGTCGAGCAGCACCCGGAAGGTGCGGCCGATGCCGTAGTTCGAGGGGCGATAGGGGGCATTGATGTTCTTGATCGGCACCTCGGCGATTCTGGCGCCCGCCATGTACGCCAGGGCCGGGATGAAGCGGTGGTTGTCGCCATAGAGGGTGATGTGCTGGAGCAGGTCGCGGCGGTAGGCCTTGAAGGTGGTGCCGAAGTCGTGGATGTCGACCTTGGAGATTTTGCGGATGAGGGTGTTGGCGAGCTTGGAGGGGATGCGGCGGAGGAAGAAGCCATCGACGCGTTTTTCGCGCCAGCCGGAGACGACGTCGTAGCCTTCGTCCAGTTTGGCGATGAATTTGGGCAGCTCGTCGGGGTCGTGCTGCAGGTCGCCATCCATGGCGATGATGATGTCCCCGCGGGCGTGGTCGAAGCCGGCGGCGAGCGCGGGCGTCTGGCCGAAGTTGCGGCGGAGGTTGATGACGAAGAGGTGGGGGTCTGTCTGCGCCAGGGCCAGCAGCCGGGGGTAGGTGTCATCCTTGGAGCCATCGTTGATGAAGATGATCTCGTAGGTTTTGACGTGACCGGCGGCGTCGGGGGTGCAGAGGGCCTGGAGGTTGCGGGTGAGGCCTTCGTAAAGTTCCTGGACCGATTGGGCCTCGTTGTACATGGGGACGACCATGGAAAAGGTCGGCAGCGGGGTGGCGTCGAACCAGTCGTGGGCGGCACGGGCCGAAATGGAGGCCGGGAAAATGGAGCGCGAGGCGAGGGGGGCGACGGGCATCTTGTGAATCTCCGGAGGTGGCCAGGCCGCCCATTGTAATCAATGGCCGAGAGGCAAGAAAATCGCGGGCTGCTTCTGGCTACCTGGTCAGGTCCCACCATGCCGCCTGCGTGGTCGCCGGTTGGGTCGCGGCGGCGCGCTGCCGTTTCATGTAGCCGCTGAGCGGGAAGACGTTGGGTGCCACGCGTTCCACGGCGCCGAAGTACCAGAGCGCCGCGAGAATGGCCAGGAGCACGACCACCACGATGGTCCACCAGCGGCCCTTGTGCGATTCCTTATAAGGATCGGTGCGGTCGCGGACGGCCCCCTTGGGAAGGACCGGGGTTTCGGTCAATGCCCGTCCGAAAGGCAGGTTGATCTTCGCTTTGGCGTTGACGGCCCACCCGTTGGCATCCAGCAGCGGCCCGAGGTTGCGCTGGCGGAGCTTGAGCCAGGCGATGAGCATCGAGGGCCCGCTGATGATCAGCAGCAGCGCCAGGAGACCCAACGGCATCCAGATGCCCAGACCGAAGAAGGCCTGAAGGATGGCTCCCAGGGCGGCGCTGACACCGGCAAAGGCGACCGCGATGGCGGCGATGACGCCGACATCGAGCTTCTTCGGCGGGGTGGTGGCGGTCGCGGGGACCGGTGCCCCCGCGGTAACGGCCGTGCCGAGCGTTGCCGCGGCGCCGGTGAGCTTGTCGGTGGAGGCGGCGTCGGCGGCGGCGGCGCGTTTGGCGATCTGGTCCTCGATCCAGCGGATGGCGCGTTTGTAGGGGGCCCAGAAGGCCTGCCGCACGCTGATGGGGTTTTCCACGATCTTGGTGATCGTGGCGTCCCAGTCGCGGCCGGTGCGGTCGTAGAAGACGCCATTGCGCCCGACCATGAGGTTGTCCGAGTCGCCGCCGGTGAAGGCCGCCGCGATCGCCATCTTTTCGCCGGTGCTCTTGTGGGTGAGGTCGCAGTAGGCGAGGTACATGCGGGAGAGGTGCGCCATCGAGGCATGTTTGGCGGGGTCCTGGACGCGGACGCAGAGTTCGCAGGCGCGCTGGTCCAGATACAACGTGCCGGCCTGGAAGATCGATTTCTTCCGGCGGCTGTAGAAATCGCGGAAGGCGACGAAGTTGTTCAGCAGCTCAAAGAGGTCGCGGTGGAGGCGGACGAGCTTTTCGACTTCCCCGATGCCCTCGGCCTGCGGGGCCAGGGCGCTGTCTTTGGCGAGCAGTTCGACGATGGCGGCCTGGGCGCCGCTGGCGAGGATTTCCTTGGCCCGCGCAATGCCGACCTTTTCCGCGCCGGCGCTGGGCGTCCCGGCGCGCCACGCCTCATAGGCGGAGAAGGTGCCCGCCACGCGGTCCCACTCAGCTTCGGTGAGCGTCGCGCGCTCCCCCAGCAGCGGCACCACCGCCTTGGCTTGCAGTTCGCTGATCGCTCCCACCCAGGCGGGGTTGATGCCCGGCCCCAGCGGCAGAGGCTTGCCGGCCTCGACGCGCGCCAGGGGAAACGCCGCGACGGCGGCGTCGGCGCTGGAAAGTTCGCGACCGGCCACCGCGGCATAGTCTTCCGTGGCGCGGTTCATTGCGGCCTGGGCGCGCTCGTCAAAGGCGGCCAGGCGGCAGCGCGCGAAGTAGTCCTCCACCTTGGCCTTGACCGCGCGCACGGCCGCCGCCCCGGCGACGGTCCCCTCGCCCATGGGCATGACCCCCGCCTCGGCCGCGGAGCGCTCGTGCCACTCGACAAAGTCCTTGAGCCCCTTGAAAAAGCTCTCCACCTGTGGACCAGTGACGCCGGCCTCGCCGGAGCGGTCCTTGGTCTCGGTCGTCACGCCCCCCACGGTCATGATCTCGTTGAGCACCTGGCGCACGCCTTCGTCCGTGGCGGCGGAGGGAGGGATCACGCCGTCGCCATTGAAAGGGGTGCTGGCGAAAATTTTTCCGGTATCGGAGACGTCGGCGACGGTGAGTATTCCGGTTTTGCCGAGGCTCGCGAGGACCTGGCGGGCGGAGGCGGCGAGGGCCTTGCCGGCCTCGGTGGATTCATTAATCGAGTCGATGGGCAGGCCATCCTCGCCGCGCAGGAGGGCGGTGGGGTCTTTGAGCATCTGGCTGGCCCATTTGGCGGCGGCGATGATGTCGGGGGCGCGGATGCGGCGGTCGTGGTCGGTGTCGATCAGCTCGAGGGTGCGCTGATCGAACTCGAGGCCATCCACCGGGCAGGCCAGCGCCACCCAGAGCTTCTGGTCGAGGTCTTCGAGATGCAGCAGATCGGCTCCTGAATCCAGCCGCACCTGGTCAAAGCCGCCCGCGCGAAAAAAGTGCCACCGGTGGTGCCCTTGGTCAGCCATTGCTTCACGCCTTCCGAACTACAATCACAATGGCGGAAGGATAACCGACCCACCGCATGCCGCAATCGGCAATCGCGCGGGTGGCTCCTGCGGTCGCGCAGCGATTGCCCCGGGTTACAAGACTTCCGCCATGATTTCCACTTCCACGGCGGCGCCCAGAGGCAGGGTGTTGACGCCCACGGCCGCCCGGGCGTGGCGGCCTTTATCACCGAAGATTTCCACCAGCAGCTCGCTGGCCCCGTTGGCCACTTTGGGTTGTTCGGTGAAGCCCTCGGTGCTGGCCACGAACACGCCGATGCGCACGATGCGCACCACGCGCTCGAGGTCGCCTCCGCAGGCCTCTTTCAGGACGGCCAGGGCGTTGATGACGCACAGCCGCGCCGCCCGCGCCCCCTCCTCCACGCTCAGGCCGCCGGCGCCGACGACGCCGCTTACCTGCACCTTGCCCTCCTGCGAAGGCAACTGCCCGGAGACGAAGACGAGGTTGCCGGTGCGGACGAAGGGGACGTACGCGGCCACGGGTTTGGGGGCGGCGGGCAGTTGCACGCCCAGCCGTTGGAGAGTTGCGTCGATTTCACCCATGGTGAGGCTCCTTGTATCACGTCGGGCACCTTGACGGTTGATTCCTGCAGCACCAGCGTCACCGCCATGCTCCTCGTCACGGTGATCGTTTTGCCAAGGGGCTCCGGAACGGGAAAGCTCACCCCGGTAGATTGCATTCTCTCCGGAATGGCGGCCTGTCGCGAGCGATATTGGATGGCCTGGCCGCGGGGCGTGGTCTTTGCGGCGGGGGTGGCGGAAGCCCCTTGCTGACGGTCGCGGGTGGGAGGGGGGCAAGCTGGGCGGGCGGCTGGCGTTATTCCTTTTGCAGAAACGTCTGGAGGAATTGTTCCTGACCCCATCCTGCCCCCCCCCGGCCTGTCCCCCCCCGGCCCGTCGCGCCCCGGCCCGTCGCTGGTGGATTTTTTCCATCGCTGCCGCCTGTGCCGTCGCGGCACTCTCGCTCCTTCCCGCGCCGCTCGCCGCACAAACCACCGCTCCCGCTGCCGAGCACAAGCCCACCCTCTTCATCATCGGCGACTCCACCGTCAAAAACGGTGCCGACAACGGCTCCAACGGGCAGTGGGGCTGGGGACACATCCTTCCCATGCTGTTCGATCCGGCCAAAATCACGGTCGTGAACGACGCCCTCGGCGGCACCTCCTCGCGCTCCTTTTTTGAAACGCCCAACCTCTTCCCCAAAGTCATCGCCAAGGTCCAGCCCGGCGACTTCGTCCTCATGCAGTTCGGGCACAATGACAACACCCGCCCGCCGGAGTCCGACACATTGCGTTACCGCTCCACCATCGGGGGCAATGGCGAGGAGACCGTCGAAGGCCCCAAGGACCCCAAGCAGGGCGGAGGCAACGAAACCATCCACACCTTCGGCTGGTATGAACGCCAGATGATCGCCGCGATCAAGGCCAAGGGCGCCACGCCGATCGTCTGCTCGCTCATTCCGCGCGACAACTGGTCTCCCGACGGCAGCAAGATCAACCGCGCCGACAAGTCCTACGGCCTCTGGGCCCAGCAGGCCGCCGAACAGGAGAAGGTCCCCTTCCTGCCGCTGAACACGCTCATTGCAGACCACTACGACAAAGAAGGCAAAGCGAAGGTCGTCGCCACCTACTTTCCCAAGGGCGAGTCCACGCACACCAACTGGGCGGGCGCGAAGCTCAATGCCGAGTGCGTCGTGGAGGGCATCAAGCAGCTCGATCTCCCCCTCAAAAACGCCCTCCTCGCCACCCCCCCCGCCATCCCGAACGACGCTCCCGCAAAATAACCGCTCGCCCCTTTTGCTCCCCCTTTTTTTTAGCTTTTATTCTTGCTGCAAGAGGTTCCCATGATCCGCCGCACCACCGCATCCCTCTTCCTCCTCGCCGCCACCGCTTTCGCGGCCGCCCCCACCGCAACGCCCCCCCAGGCCGACCCCAATCACAAGCCGACTGTCTGGCTGATCGGCGATTCCACCGTCCGCAACGGCTCCTTCGACAACGGTGCCACCGCCGGACAGTGGGGTTGGGGCCACCTCCTCCATTACTACTTCGACACCTCCAAGGTGAACGTCGTCAACGACGCCATGGGCGGCACGTCGTCGAAAAGTTTCCAGGAGTCGGCCAAGCTCTGGCCGCTGGTGATCTCCAAGGTGCAGCCGGGCGACTTTGTCCTCATGCAGTTCGGCCACAACGATTCCGCCACCCCCAGGGGTAACGGCGATGAAACCACCCCCGGCCGCGGCAACACCACCAACCACACCTTCGGCTGGTACATGCGGCAATACATCGAGGCCGTCCAGGCGAAGGGCGCCACGCCGATCGTCTGCTCGCTGATTCCGCGCAACAACTGGACGGGCGCCAAGGTCGACCGCGGCGACGATACCTACGGCCTCTGGGCCAGGCAGGCCGCCGAGCAGGACCATGCATTGTTTCTCCCCCTGAACACGATCATCGCCGACAAGTATGACAAGCTCGGCCGGGAGAAGGTGACGGCCGATCTCTTTCCGCCGCGCGAAGGCACGCACACCAACTGGAAGGGCGCGGTGCTCAACGCCCAGGCCGTGGTGGAGGGCATCAAGGACCTCAAAGACTGTCCGCTCAAGAACTACCTGGTGACGACGCCCGTCGTGCCGGAGGCGGCGGACATCACGACGCGAGAGCATGGCGAGCTTGGGCCGGACGAGGCGGGGGCGACGAGGAAGTGGGAATCGAGCGCTGCAGGCCGCGCGGCGGCGGGAACGCAGCCGGGCAAACCTTAATCAGCCATGGCTCGGAACATCGAGCCCCGGCCGATCAGACGGTCGGGGCTTTTTCTTGCGCCAGCCGCTCCCCCACCGTCTTCCCCGCCAGATGCCCCGTCGAAAACGCCAGCTGCAAATTGTACCCCCCGCTCGGCCCGGTCAAATCCATCACCTCGCCCGTCAGATACAACCCCGGCACAATCTTGCTCTCCAGCGTCCGCGGATCGACCTCGCTGAGCTTGACCCCGCCGGCGGTCACCATCGCCTCTTTGAAGCCGCGCGTGCCGGTGACGGTAAACATGCACCCTTTCAGCCGCTCGACCAGGCGATGGATCTGGCCGCTCGTGAGTTCGGCACAGACCTGCTCGGGCGAGATGCCCTCCAGCTCGCACACCTTCACCCCCAGCCGCGCCGGCACGCTCACGCCGCCCACCGCGCCGGCGCCCGTCCCGGGATCCGCCCAGGTCATGTCGGGACTGGTCCCCCGCACCACCTGCTCCACCTCCGGCTGGCCCAGGGACAACATCGTGCGGATCCGCTTTTTGCCCGCCTTCTGCTGCCAGCCGCGCATCACCTCGTGCAATTGCGCATGCGAAAAATGCCGCAGAAAATCCACCTTCAGCCGCACGGCTGCCTTCTCCAGCAGCTCCGCCACGACCTCCGACGGGTTCAAAATCGCCGGCCCGCTCAATCCGAAATGGGTGAACAACATATCGTTGACCGTCGGCGTGACCTTGCCGGTCGCCAGCTTCCCCCCCTCGGCGACCATCCGCACATCGACATCGCGCACGGCCAACCCCTGCAGGTCCTTTACCCACTCCTCCGCCACGAGCAGCCCCACGATCGCGGGCCGGGGCGTGACCAGACTGTGCCCCAGCGCCGCGGCCAACCGATAGCCGTCGCCGGTCGTGCCCATGCGCTGATAACTCATGCCGCCGACGGCCAGCAGCAGCGCCCGCGACTGCAGCGTGCGGCCATCGACGGTGGTGACCTCGAAGAACGAATCGTTCGGTGTTTGGCGTTCAATGGTCGACGCTGCCCCCCGCATCGCCGAACGATCGTCCACCCGGCGAACCGACGCCGCCGCACTGCCCGACCCGGCGAAGACCTCCACCCCCAGCTCCCCCATCCGCCGGACGAGGGCATCCACCACCGACTTCGCCTCGTTGGAATCGGGATAGACCTTTCCATCATGCTCCACATGCGAAGGCACTCCCAGCGCGGCAAAAAACGCCCGCAATCGCTCATTGTCCAGGTGCCGCAACGCCGGCGTGAGAAACCGCCCATTCCGCCCGAACTGCTCAATGAGAAATTCGATGGTCCCCGCATTGGTGAAGTTGCACCGCCCCCCGCCGCAGACGAGCACCTTGATCCCCGCGCGCCCATTTTTCTCAAGCACCGCGATGCGCAGGCTCCCACCACCGGCCTCACCCGCCGCGATCGCCGCCATCATCCCCGCGGCCCCGGCACCCAGAATCAGAAGGTCGTAGTCCATCGCCCCATTCTATAGCCATGCGTGGAAACGCAAGGCCGACGGGCCTTTCGCCCTCCCCGTCGGCTGACCCTGCTTTTTGCAAGTGGTGCCGACGCCCCCACCGCACCAGGATTAAAATTACTCAGCACACGCGCCCCGAGCAGCCCCACCTTTAATCCCGCCTCCTTCAAACCTGCGAAGCGGGCCGAGGGACAAAAATCAGTCCGGTGAATGCGCAAGGATGGCAAGCGACACCGTCGTCACCACGGGGCTCAGCAAACCCACCAGCACCATCCACGACCCACGCGGCCGCGGCGTCGCCTGGAAATCGTTGAGCGCATTGAACACTGCGAAAAGAAACAAAAACGGCGAAATCAAGCACCCGGGAATCATCAGCACCAGCCCCGCTCCCTCCGGCAAATGGAGCACCGGCGTGAGCAGCCACAGAGAGCATGCCGACCACTGAACCATCGCGCACACAAAGAGAATGCGCGTCCACGCCCCCGCCGCCGGCCGACGGTCGTCGACATAGTCCAGAATGCGCGGCTCAGAATTCATGGCGCGCACACCCTTCAGAAATCGCCCAGCCTGAAGTCACTGCATCGACCTCCAGCAGAACGCCCCCAGCATGGCAATACTTCCATACAGCCCCCACGCCGCCATCCATCGGCCGCGCAAATGCTCGTTCTCTTTTTTCTCAAAAATCACA
>CALCHA010000332.1 GCA_937901265.1 uncultured Phycisphaerales bacterium | reverse complement strand
GTGGCCGGCGGGGGGCTGCTGGTGCTGGTGCATGTGCTGTATTTTGCCGACGTCCTGGGGTGGAGCCGCGGGAGCCCCCTGGCGGCGGCGACCCTGCAGGTGCGGGCGAACATCACGCCGCTGGCGTGGTGCGCGTACCTGGTGGCGGCGCTGGGCGTGCTGGCGGTGGCGGATGGGGTGTCGTTTCTGCGGCGCTACACGCATCGGTTCTGCGTCTGCTGGCTATGGTCGGTGCCGGCGTGGTGTTATTTCGACTGGATCAATTTTTACTTCATGCGGGACAAGGCGACGAATCTGCGGGCCTGGGAGTACATCAACCTGCCGCCCCGTTTTGACGATCGGCTGCTGGGGTATCTGGTGGCGTTCGGCGCGGTGGCGCCGGGGATGTTTCTCTCGGCGGAGCTGCTGCAACGGGCGGGATTCTGGCGGTTGCGGACGCGGGTGCTGGCGCAAACGGATCGCGGGAAGCGCCGGTTTGCGGCCGGGATTTTTGTGCTGGGGCTGCTGCTGGCGCCGATCCCGCTGCTGGTGGGGGGGCCGGCGTCAAACCTGGCGGTGTGGGTGGGGACGTGGGCGTTGCTGGATCCGATCAACTGGCGGCTGGGGCGGCCGGCGATCATCGGGGACTGGTTTGCGGGACGGTTCGGGCGGACGCTGGCACTGGGGGGCGGGGGGCTGCTGTGCGGATTTTTGTGGGAGTTCTGGAATTTCTGGTCTTACACCAAGTGGGTCTATCACCTGCCGTTCCTGGGGTCGTTTGAGCGTTACCGCTATTTTGAGATGCCGGCACCGGGGTTGATTGGGTTCATCGCCTTTGGCATTGAGACCTGGACGATGTGGCAGACGGCGTTGCTGCTGCTGTCGCCGTTCGTGGAGGGGGAGCGTCATCCGGAGTCGCACCGGGGGGATCGGATGCTGCGGGAAGAGGGGTGCTTGTGAACGGGGAACTTGGAACATGGGGCGGCCTTTGGGGAGGAAATAGCGTTGGGGTTTTGTTGCGGGTTTCGGGTGGGTGAAATAATCAGGGCCGCGCGAGCGTCTTTCTTGATGACGCCACGCGGCAGGTCGGCGCCGGGTTGTTCGCGCAGTTTTTCGTGCAAAGGATTTTCCATGACCATCCCCCTTCGTCTCTCCGTGGCTGCCCTTGTCCTTGCGGTCGCGGTGACGGGATGCAGTTCCACCGGCAGCAGGGCCAGCGATTCCGGCAGCGGGGGAGTAACGTTGACGCAGCACTCGCGAACGAATCCTGCCGCCCCGCCGCACCTGGAGAAGCGCGACGGGATGATGAAGCTGATCGTCGATGGCGAGCCCTACATTTGTGTGGCGGGGGAGCTGCGCAACGACACGTCGTCGGATCCGCAGGCGGTCAAGGAGGCGTTTGGGCGGCTGGCGGCGGCGCATCTCAACACGGTGCTGAGCGTCGTGTCGTGGGATCTGGTGGAGCCGGAGGAGGGGCATTTCGATTTTTCGATGGTGGATCGGCAGTTGGCGGCAGCGCGGGAAAATCATCTGCACCTGGTTCTGCTGTGGATGGGGAGCTGGAAGAACGGCTTGTCCCATTATCCGCCGGAGTGGGTGAAGGCGGACCAGGCGCGGTTTCCGCGGGTGGTCAACGGCGACGGCAACTCGCTGGAGATTCTTTCGACGATGAGCGCGAACAACCGCAACGCGGACGCGGCGGCTTTCGCGGCGGTGATGCGGCACCTGCGGCAGGTGGATGGCGCGGAGCACACCGTGATCGCCATGCAGGTGGAAAATGAGGTGGGGGTGCTGGGTTCGACAAGGGATTTCTCCCCGGCGGCGAACGCGGCTTTTAAGGGGCAGGTGCCGCGTGATCTCACGAATTATCTGGTGAAGCATGATGCGACGCTGCTGCCGGAGCTCAAGGGAGTTTGGGATGCGGCGGGGCACAAGGCAGCCGGGACGTGGGAGGAAGTGTTCGGCGCGAACAACCAGCGGCCGAAGGACATGCCGCCGGTGCCCAACAGTCCATCGCGCACCGCCCGCCCGGCCGACGCGGCGCTGTACAACCAGACGGATGAGCTATTCATGGCATGGCATTACGCGCAGTACATCGGCGCCGTCGCGGCGATGGGCAAGAAGGAATACAACATTCCGATGTATGTCAACACCTGGATTGTGCAACCCAATGATATGGGTGCGGGCGATTATCCCAGCGGGGGAGCCGAGCCGCTGGATCACGACGTGTGGCATGCCGGCGCACCGGCGATCGACATCCTTGCACCGGATATCTACCTGCCGCAGTATGCTGAGATTCTGCGGAGGTGGTCGCGCAACGGCAACCCGGCGTTCAACCCGGAAACGCGTCAGAATTCCGAGGATTGCTGGCGTGCCTTCACGGAGCTCAACGCGCTGTGCTACTCGCCCTTCGGCATCGATAACCTCTCGCCGGAGAGCGGCTTCGCGAGGACGTACGGGCTTGTCAACGCGCTGTCAGGGGCGATCGCGCAGGCCCAGGGGCAGGCGGGCGCGATCACGCTTATTCCTCTTCCCGCGGGGAAAAATCCGGGGAAAGTATCGATCGGCGATTACACCTTCGACTTCACGCCGCGGGCCAATGGCGGCCGGCGCGGCGGCCGCGGCGCGGGTGCTGCCAGCCAGCCCGCCCCGGTAGCAGCAGCAGCTCCTGGATTTGGCAATTCCCCGGCATTGGGTTTTTTGAATTCGCCGTTCCTGCTGATCTTCCACACGGCGCCGACGGAGTTTTACTTTGCGACCAATTCGTCGCTGCCCTTCACGGTGGCGTCCAACACGTCGACCCTGACGGCGACGGCGGCGTCGATCGATGTGGGGGCATTTGAGGGGGGCAAATGGGTCACCACGCGGCGGCTTAATGGCGACGACATCATGGGTCGCGGGTATGACATTTCGGCGGCGGCGGC
>CALCHA010000331.1 GCA_937901265.1 uncultured Phycisphaerales bacterium | reverse complement strand
AGCGTGGGCATGCCGCGGAAGCTTGTCGAGGCGCATCATGGCGCGCCCGGCGCGCAGGGCGGTCAGCGACTGCATCGCCATGAAAGCCACCATGATGCCCAGCCACCAGTCGCCCCACCGCAGGGTGACTGCGGCGAGCAGCGCACACCCAATGAGCCCGACGATGGCGGCGAAAATAAGGCTTGGTGCCCGGCCGATGACGAACCAGGCGAGGGCGCGCAGAATCTGCCCGCCGTCGAGGGGGTAGACCGGCAACATGTTGAACACCAACAGCACGACGTTGATCACCGCGAGTTCAAAGAGGAACGTGGTCAACAGGGTGTTGTGCGAGGCAAACGCTCCCACGGCCATCGCCGGCAGAATGGTCAGCGGCAACAGGATCACGTTGACCAGCGGCCCGGCCGCGATGGCCCAAAGCAGGGCGCCGGGCCGTTCGGGGGGCTGGACAAAGGCGAGGCCGCCAAGGGGCCAGAGCACGATGCGTTCCGCCACGCCGCCAACGGATTTGCAGGCGAGCGCGTGGCCAAACTCATGCACCAGCACAATCGCGAAGATCGCGAGGTACTCAGCGATGGACAGGATCAGGGCGTACTCCATCCCCGCCCCGGCACCGCGGGTGCGGTTGCGGTTGATCTGGTACATGGCGACGAGCACCCACGACCAGTGGAGGAAGACATCCACCCCGAAGAGGCGGAAGAGACGCAGCGACCCGTTCTGGAGGGGGCTTGCGGGAAGTGGGGCGGCTTGTGATTGCATAGGCGATTGTAGGCGCGCGGCACGAGCGGGGACGAACGACGGCGGCTGGACAAATGTCCGGGCGCTGCCACTGCGGCGGCGCGAGGTTTATTCGAGGTGCAGGTTGCCGCCAAAATCCTTGAAGCGGATCTTGTTGGTTGCCATTTCCCAGGTGATGAGCGTCGAGTGAACGAGTTCCTTGCCGGGCTCGGTGAACACGGCGGGCGAGCCGTCGGGGCCGCTGGCGGTGGCGATGTGGGTGTCGTCGTTGTAGGTCAGGGTGTCGGCCCGCAGTTCCCTGGAGCCATCCATCGTGAGCACGGCGCCATGGTCGGCGACGACGCTCTCGAGGCGCTGATTGCCGTCGTTGCCCACACCGACGGGGCTGGCCGCGCTGGTGCCGCCGGTGACGTCCTTGACGGCGGCGAGCTTGGCCAGCAGGTGCTCGGTCGCCAGTTCCACGCGTGAGCCGGCGTCGGCCTGTTCGCCGCCGATGGAGATCGGCGTCAGCGGTACATGGACCATGTGGACGCCCCTGGTGAGCTCGACGCTGTCGTGACCCTGGTCATACACCAGCGACCCGGTCCAGGAGAAGGCGGTCTGTCCGCGGCCATTGGCCTTGGCGTTGCCCGCCTTGTCGGGGCGGTCATCCTCGAGCAGCATTTTTCCGGGAACGGGAATGGTGAGCTGGTGGGTGTTGTCGTTGTAGGTCAACTGCTCGGTGGTGAGGAACATCCGGGTGAGGGGCTTGTTGTCGAGGCCCATCTGGCCGCCGCTGGCGACGACCTTTCCGTTGGCGGTGATCGTGTCGAGGGCGAGGTCTCCCGACCCGGCGAGGTTGGCGGCGAGATCGGCACCACCGGTTGCGCCCGTGCCCGCACCGCCCGCTTTTTGATTTTTAAGCCGCACGTCCAGACGGTCGGCGGTGAGGGTGCTGCTGTCGGCGGTGTCAGAGGCGACCATCCGGGCGACGGCATTGCCGTCAAAGCTCGCGAGCAGGGCATCGCTGTCAAAGGTCATGCTGCGGGACCAGGTGACCTGCATCGGCGTGGGCTGCTTGCGATCCTTGCTGGCGGGCAAGGTGAAGACGAACTCGCCCGGGCCCGGGATTCGGAACAACTTTTTGTTCTGATCCAGCTCGATGCGTCCGCCGGTGAGGGTGTCATCGGCAAAGGTGACCTTGGCCGGGGAGGCTGCGGATCCGATGAGCGTCGCCTGGTTGGCCAGCGGCGAGGCGTCGATCGACTGGGCCGTGGCGGTGATGAGGTGGGGGGCGTAGTTCTCCAGCTCCACCTTCACGGGCGGCATGGCGTTTTGCCCGGCGGAAGCGACGCTGTCGCCGCCGTTGGCGAGGAAGTGGGTCGCCTCAAAATCGCCCATGCCGACGCCGCCGATACCCGCGGCCACATCGCCCGGGGCGGCCGTCGCCGTCCTGATGGTGGCAGCGTCCGGGGCAGCGCCCTTGCTTCGCGGGGCCAGGGCGATTTCCACATGCGGAGCGTAAATCGTCTGCTTGCCGGGCAGCTTCGCCACTTTGCCCGGCTCAGGCTTCTCGGTGCGGTAGCTCCACGCGGCGACATCCCCATCGAGCAGCAGCTTCGCCGGGACGGGGGCGCTGCCGGCGACGGAGGTGGTCACGAGTTCCAGACGCTGCCCGGTCATGCCCTCGGGCTGCGGCGCTGGGCCGGTGGCGGGGGTGGAGAGGGTCGAGGGGCCAGCGGTTTTGTCATTGCGGAAGGATTTCACGCTGACGTTGCCGGTGGCGAGGAGATGTTCGATGGCCTGCGGATTGGCACTGTCGAGCGTGTTGGCGATCAGCACGTCCATCGTGTCGCTGGCGATCTGGAAGGTGGGATCGTCGATGGTGACGGCACCGGCAAGAATGGCGCGGCGAATGGCGGGGATCGCGTCCTGCTTGTTGGACTTCTTCGGGCCGGGGAGGTCGACGAGGTCGAGATCCAGCGTGCGCTGCCAGGAGATCACCAGCGGGCGGGCGGAGGCAACGGCGGTGCGGCGGAGCACCGACTGCGGCACTTCGAGCTTGCCCGGACCGGCGAGCGCGAGATGGTTGGTATCGCGTACATAAGAGAGTCCCTGGCAGGTGGCGGTCCCCTTGGCCGGATCGCTCATCTTCACATAGCCCAGGTCGCCCGGTTCGATTTCCACGCGTTTTTCCGCCGCGTGCAGCCACAGCCTTCCGGCCGTCACGACGCGTGGACCATCGTGGATCTGCACCGGCCGCTGCAGGGTGCCGACGGCTTCCAGGGCTTTGTCTTTTGGCCCGGTGAGGTGGAGGTCGTCGGGTCCTGTCGGCCGCATTTCCATGGGCCCGGTCCAGGTGATGACGAGGTCCTCGGCCTTGGGGGCGGGGAGGGGATCAACGGCGGGGCCGGTTGCGGTGACGTCGGGGGCGGCGGCCGGGGTGGCGGGGGATGCGGGGGCGGCGTCTTTGCCGGCGGCGCCTTTGCCGCTCTGATTCACTTCGCTGGCGGCGGCCATGAAAAGCACGTAGAGGCGGTCGCTGGTGAGGGTGCGCGTGCCCAGGGACGCGGCGACGTCCTGGCCGAAGGAGAGCTTGTAGGCTGTGGGGATACGGCTGGGCCTGGTGGCCGCCTCGGCCAGGGCGGGAGCGGTCGCGGCGCCGCCGGCGGCCAGCGCCGGGGCGGTGGTCGAGACCGGGGGCGAGCCGGCGGCGAGGGCGGGCTGGGTGGAAGCGTCGGTCGGGGCATCGGAGAGCGCCAGCGACTGGGGGTCGACATTGCGCACGAGAATTTTGTTGCCGCGTTCGATGCGGAAGTACTCCAGCCGCTGCTGGTCGGGATTGAAGGCGATGGTGAGGTCTTCTCCGTCGAAAGCGATCTGGCTGGAGCGGACGTGGATTTCACCGGGGCTGGTCATGACGCGTTGGACGTTGTCGAATTCGAGGTCTTTGGAGAGTTTGACTTCGATGGTGCCGCCCTTGGCTGTGCCGCTGAGGCCGTCGTCGCCCTCCTGCGGGCCGAAGGTGATCGTGACGTTCCCGGAGAGGCGGCCGCCGCGCGGCATGAGGCGTGAGCGGCTGCCGGTCGCGGTCTGGTCGACGCTGACGGTACCGGAATCAGCGTGGACGGTGATGAGGCGGCCGTCGCTGGTGTAATAGCGGGCGGCAGGTTCGATCATGAGGAACTCGCCGGGGAGGGTGACCCCCTCACGGGATTTGGCGGGCTCAAAGTTTTTCGCGCTGAGGATGTATTCGAGATCGCCATTGATGCGGCGGGATTCATAGGTTTTGGGGCGATCATCGATGGGCTCGGTGGTGGCGACGGAGTCGTCCACGGTCTTGGCGGGGAGGAAGCCCGAGCCCGTCAGGCGCTGGTACGCCAGGAAAGCTCCGATGGAGAGCAGGAGGCCCAGGACAAAAAGAGCGATTCGTTTTGGCATAGACCCGAAAGTGTACCGCGTCGCCGGTAGCCGTCACAAGCGCGGCTTTTACGCCAAAGGGGTGGCGTGGGTCGGTCAGCGGCCGTCGAGGAGGCGGGTGCCGAGGAAGTTGTCGAG
>CALCHA010000330.1 GCA_937901265.1 uncultured Phycisphaerales bacterium | reverse complement strand
ATCCCTCCGCCACCAGTGTCAGCGCGGCGTTGGCGCTCACCCCGCTGATGGTCATTACCCCGCGCGCCAGCAGCGGGTAGAGCGGATACCACACCACGTTTTTGGTGCGCTTCTCGCCCCCGGGTCCAGGCCATTCCATCCAGGATTGCCGCTGCACCGCCTCACTGTCCGTCGGCTGGTGATAAACGTAGCCCCCCTCCACGATCTCCTCATATCGGTAGCCATCCCAGTTGGTGAACTGGCGGCCATACTTCGCAAAGCCGCTCAACCCCGCCTTCCCCGTGTCCTCGACGGCCTGCTGCAGCGCGGGCAGCTCCCCCTGGAGGTTCTGCAGCGACCTCGCCGCGGCCATGTCCAGTGCCGGAAGGTGCTCGAGATGTGAGATTTCCAGCTGCGTCGCCGCCAGCTCGCCCGAGGCCTTCAATCGCCGGGCCTGCAGCTCCAGCAGGTCATGGACGCGGCGGTTGTCCTGCCCGGAGGTCGTGAACGCCTGCGCCATGAGGATGCCCAGGATCGCCATCAAAATCGGTAAAATGAGCACCCGCCAGCGCCCAGGCGGAAGCTGTTCGGGTTGATGCGCCAGCAGCGGCGGAATGGAAAGTTCGCCCATGAGGGGGCATGGTAAAGGGGATGGGCCAAAGAATAAACGCCTCACGCGTTCATGCACCGCGCCCCTGCACAATCCGCTCAGTGCAGGATCAGCCCCGTCCGCTGGGTCAGACCGGGGGTCACGAACTCCAGCACCAGCGGCTGGCCCACCTTCACGCTCGTGCCGGCGTCGAGAAACACCTCCCGCGTGTCCCCCGCCGCCACCGGATCGAAGACCCGCGTCGCCAGCGGCTCGGGCGGCCGCGTTTCATCGCCCGTCGGCCGAAAGACCCGCACCGTCCCCCCGCGCGCCTTGTCCGAAATGTTGGTCAGCCGCAGCGTCAGCCCCCCGCCCCCTTCGCCCCCCACATCCGGGGGAATCGCCAGCGTGAAATCGAACACCGGCACCCGCGCCACCGGCGCCGGACGCAGGATCGCCGCCAGGTCCTCCGCATTGCCCGGTGCCAGCAAATACACCAGCTTGTCCCCCGCCGGCACATAAAGGTCGTCGCCCACGGCACAGTCAATGGTCGCACCCTGGGCGTCGACCACGCGCAAGGAGCGAAGGTCGTTGGGCACGCGGATGTTCGGGTAGGCCGGATCGCCGCTCTCCGACGGGCGGTCGATCACCGTCTTGCCTGCCGCCAGCCCGGGATACCGCAGGTCCAGCGGCGTGCCCGCCCCAAGCCCGGCGATGGCGGCCACCGCAAAATGATCTCCCTGAAACACCGCCATCCAGGGCAGCCCGGCGCGATGCGCCAGCGCCTCTTCGGGGTGGGCATGGGCATCCGAAAGATTCTGAAAGAGCACCGATCCGCCCAGCAGGTGCGCCGTCACGCCGCGATCCTCCGCCGGCGCGGGCAGGCCCACCATGCTCGCCCCCTCCGCCAGCGCCGCCGCCGCCGGCGTGTCGCCCCAGTGGTACGCTCCCGGCGGCAGCAGCCACAGCGGGCGGCCCGGGACCAGAGCGTGTGCCTGCCGGCACTGCTCCGCGTCCCCCACCGCCACCGCATCCACATACGCCGCCAGCGAATCCCCCGCGATCAGCCACTGGTCCGTCGCGGCGGCAGAACCCGCCCCCAGCATCACGATGTTCTTGTCCGCCGCCTTCGCAGCCTTGTACGCCGCGAGGTAAAGCACATGGAAGCGGTCTCGCAGGGCGGCAGTCAGCGGCAGATCGTCGGGCACCTGCGGCACCAGCACGATGCCGTGCAGCGCCCCGTGGAGCCGCTGGTGCGCGTCAGTGATGTAGGCTCCCAGGATCGTGGGGACGTTCTCGTTGCCGCTCACTGGCAGGGTGACGCGCAGGAGGATGCCTCCCTCGCCGCCGGAGCGCAGGGCCGCCGCCTCGGTGAAAAGCGCATCGAGCTGTTCCGCGGAAGCGTCCAACCCGGCGCCCACCGCCAAGGCGAGCCTGGTGTCCGGGTCATAGCGGAAGGGCTCATCGAGCAGAAAGCTCGCCACCGACGTCTGCTTCGCCAGGTCCGTCAAATAGTTCGGCAGTTTCGCCGCCTCGGCCGGCAGCGGCAGCACCCAGGGAGAAACCCGGCGCACCGCGGTGATCGGCTGCGGCGGCGTCCGCGGAGCAAAGATACAGGTCAGCGGCAGGTTCGCGGCGCTGCTGATGACCACCCCGGGATCCTTCGCATTCGCCCGCCACCGCAGCTCGTAAGGCCCCGCATTGGCGAAGCTCACCATCAGCGGCAGTTTCGCCCGCTGCCCCGGTGCCACGCTCGTGGGCGTGATCGGCGTCACCGAAATCGGCTTGAACCCCGCGCCCCCATCCGAGGGTGCCCCAAACGTGATCTCTCCCGCCAGCGGCTGCGGCTCGCTCGTCGTGTTCTCCACCAGCACCCCCAGCCGCGCCGTCTCCGCCGGATGGTAAATGCCCGACGCATGGTCCGACTCCCCCCAGGTCAGTTGCAGCGTGGGGCCCTCCGCCCGGGCCCGGCCGACGGCGGTTCCCATGCACAGGGCGAGCAGGCAAAGACAGCGAACAAGCTTCATGGGCGCCACGTTGAATCCGTCGGAGACAGGCAGAAGTGTAACCGAGAACTCAGACCTCCGACGAACGCGGCAAGACTTGCGACAGGGCCTGCGGCAGGGCCTGCGACAGGGCGGTGCGCTGCTCGATCAGAAAGGCGATGAGTTTCCGCAGCGCCTTGCCGCGGTGCGAGATGGTGGATTTGGTGGCCATGTCCAGCTCCGCGGTGGTCTTCTGGAGCTCCGGGAAGAAAAACAGCGGGTCGTAGCCGAAGCCGTTGCTCCCGCGCGGCACCCGCAGCAGCACGCCGCGAACCTCCGCGGTGAACACCGCGATGTCCGCCGTCGGCGAGGCGAGAGCCATCGCACAGACGAACCGTCCGCCGCGGGCATCGTCGGGAACCGCCTCCATGGCGTCGAGCAGCTTGCGGTTGTTGGCCGCATCGGCGCCCGATCCTGCGACACCGGCATAGCGCGCCGAGTGCACCCCGGGCGCCCCTCCCAGCGCGTCCACGCAGAGCCCCGAATCGTCTGCCAGCGCCAGGCCCTTCGCAAATGCCGCGTAATGCCGGGCCTTCTTCGTCGCGTTCCCGATGAACGTCGGCCGATCCTCCTCACACTCCGGCGGCGCGGCAACCAACTCCTTCATCCCCACCGGTGTGAAGTGGCTCAGCAGCCCGGCGGCTTCCAGCTCATGCGAAATCTCCCGGACCTTCCCGGCATTCGTCGTGGCGATCAACAGCGGAACCATGCGTCGTCCTTACCTTTGCACTGCCGCCCCGCTAGGGCGCGCTCTTCCGGGTCAGCTTCTTTTCGATTTCCAGAATGCCCGTGAAAATATCCCGCGCGGATTTGAAGGGCGGGTTGGCGGGATCCTCCGGCCGCAGAATTTTCGCCGTCAACGCCGCGAGCTCCCGGGCCTCATCCGAACCTTTGTCCACCGTCACCAGACCTCGCAGGTCGGGGTTGGCGTGCGGGTTGTTGATCTGCACCGCCAGATAGAAAAAGTCCACCGCCTTGTCGATTTTCCCATAGCAGCGGCAGATGTCTTCAGAGGTCACCTCCCCGGTCTCCGACATCCTGCCGAGCATGCGCTGAATCTGGCTGGTGCGCATCATTTCCTCGAACAGGTTGCCCAGCAGCGAGGCCTCGGGAAAATTCTCCCCCACGCGCACCGCCGAGCCAAAGTCGACGAAGCCCACGCCATGCTGGGTGATCACCACGTTGTCCAGCCGCAGGTCCAGGTGCATGACGTGGGCGTCGTCGTGCAGCGCCGCCAGCAGCTCCGCCGCCTGCCGCGCAAAGGCCAGTTGGGTCAGCGGCTGGCCGCCCACGGCATTGCCTCCGCCGGCGCTGTTGCCGATCGGGCAGCCATTGCGCAGCCAGTTCATCCGCAGGGTACGGGTGAAGCCATTGGCGTCCGCCTGTGCGTCGATCAGCCTGGGCACACGGTGGTGGAAGCGCTGCGGCAGGTCCCGCGCGAGCAGCCGCAGAATCGCCGTCTCGCGGGTGAGAAACACCGGAAAGATCTTCTCCGTGAATTTTTTGGCGCGCCGGGTCAGCGTTTCACCGTCGGCCTCGGGAAACTTTTCGCGCAGCCGGGCCACCACGCGCTCGGTCGCGGGCACCTGCTTGACCACCTCGTAGCCGCCTCCCTCGGAGCGCGCCGCCGCCAGCGCCGCGAGGTCGCCGCTCGCCGCTGCCGCCTTCGCCGGCCGGGCGAGGCTCACGTGATAGGTGAAGCGGTCGCTGGTGTTGCCCGGCGGGATCAGCGCCAGCTTGCGCACGATGCAGTAGTAGGCCCGCGTCCGCAGCCCCAGGAATCGCAGGATCGCCGGCAGCTTCTGCAGCGTCGCGGGCGGCTGCTCAAGCGCCCACCCCGCGCCGCCGCGCCAATGCACAAACGCCTCTGCCGCGGTGCCGATCGCCTCCCGTGAATCCGACAACAGAATCGCCTGCCCGCCCCAGCGCAACTGCGCAAAAACAGGCTCCGGATTCCGCGCGTCGCTGTCGGTGAGAAACAAAAAATCCACCGGCAGGTCCGCACCCTGATCCGTGGCGGAGCGGCAGGAATGTACATATTCCGGGTCCGCCGCAAACCGCTTCCGCGTCACCAGCTTGACCAGCGGGTGATCCGCGTGGCCGTTGGTCAGGGCGTGGGGGGGGGCAGAGGTCATGCGGTGTCCAGAGAGACGCAACGGCTATGCAGGGCGGGTGAAGCCTGTGCAAAGAATAGCCTTGGGCGCAGGGGAGTTCAAAAGCCTTTCGCGCCCGGTCCGCCAGCGTTGAGCCGGCGACCTGCTGGTCTGGCAGTCCCAACTTTCGCCGGCGGGGCACTACAATGGACCGGTCTCTTTTTCCTTTTGAGGGCAGCGATGGAGTTGGATGGGTTTGAATCCCTGGCGCGGGCGCGGCGAAGCGTGCGCAAATTCCGCCCGGATCCCCTGCCGGAGGGTCTGCTCGAGCGCATGCTCGACGCCGCCCGCTGGGCCCCCTCGGGCTACAACCTCCAGCCTACCCATTTTTACATCGTGGAGGATCCGCAGCTCAAACCGGCCCTTCAGGTCGCCTGCATGAGTCAGCGGCAGATCACCGAGGCCCCGGCGACGGTGATCTTCCTCGGCGATCGCCGCGCCGCCGCCAACAACTTCCGCGACATGCTGCGCACTGAGGAAGCCGCCGGCGTCCTGCATCCCAAATACCGAGCCAGCCTCGAGAAGTACGTCCCGCTGGCTTTTGGCACCGGTCCGCTCGGGCTGGGGTGGCTCTGGAAGGCCGCCCTGCCGCCGATGCGCCGCCTGGCGCTGCCGACGCCGGAGTTGCCGGCCATCCATCGCCGCTTCTGGCTGGCCAAACAGGTGAGTTTATCGGCGATGGTCTTCATGCTCGCCGCCGCCGCCGCCGGCCTGGGCACCTGCCCGATGGAGGGCTTCGACGAGGCGCGGGTCAAGAAGGTCCTGGGCATTCCGCCATGGATGCTCGTCGTGATGGTCATGCCGCTGGGCTACTCCGCCGACGGCCCGCTCAAGCGCAGCCGCTTGCCGCTCCAGGGTTTTGTGCATCACGACCGGTGGTGAGCCGTTGATGAAGGTGGGCGAGCAGGCACTTTTGCGGACTGCCGACCCCGGCGACGCGGCTGTAACGGGGAGGCCCCGCTCGCGCCCCGGCCGAGGCTTCCGGCAACCAACGTCACCCCGGCCAACGAGTTGGGTGCATTTCCTGAGGAAGGCTAAAGAAAATGGTGCAAGGGGGCGATAGCTACAACGGGCGGAGCGACAACCGCAAACACCAGCGCTACAATGCTGCGGCCCCCGTAAAGTGTGCAAAACTTCCGGGGAACAAAGGAGAAATCAATGCCCACCACGTCCCAACCCGATGCCCCTCCCCGCAGCCGCGATCGCGGTCTTGATACCGAGCTTAAAAGTCGGCTCATTGACCGCCTCGACATGATCAAGCGGCCCAACGATCTCGTGCGCGTCACCCAGATCACCAACCGCCACTTCCGCGTCAACACGCTCACGCCGAGCCTGGCGCCCGACGCGATTCTGCCGGTGTATCGTATCGCCAAGAGCCAGTTCCTGTACGTGGAAGACCGCCTGGGCGAACTGGTCATCGTGGATCAGACCAAGCACTGACCACGCAGCTCAACCGTTCCTGTGCCCGACGCCCTCACATGGCCTGTGGGGGCGTCGCTTTTTTTGCGGCGAGGCCGCCGGCCCACGCTGCGCCGAGCGGCCCGTCCTGTGAATTCGGGGAACTTCTTCGCCGCTGGTGCGTCTATTCCGGTAGAAGGCTTTTATGGGAGATTCGCGATGTGGAACCTTCGGGAATGGCTGCTGATGGGTGTCACGGCGGTGGGGGTGAGCGTGCTGACGGTGGCGGTCGTGGAGACAGGCGCGCTGGTCGCCGCCGATGACCAGCCGGCCGTGCGCAATATCCCGCAGGCGAAGTGGGAGAGTGGCACCTGCGTGGTCACCGCGGCGGTCGCGGATAAAACTGCCGCGGCGGGCGCGCAGGGTTTGCTGCAGGCCGGCGAACTGCCGGCGTTGACGCTGCACGTCGAAAACCATGGCAGCGCGCCGGAGACGCTCACCTTTCACCTGAGCATGACGGTGACCAGCGCCAGGGACCGGTTCAGCCGCGTGGGGCGCCCCGGGGCGCCGGGCTGGACACATGACTACACGCTGCTGGTGCAGGGTGGCCAGACGCAGGACGTCCCGGTGGATACGCAAGTCAAGTTGGAGGCTGGATCGTCGGCGATGCTGGTGATTGCGCCCATCGCGGCCGCTGATCAGCCGGTGCGGCCGGTGCCGAACGTGGCGCTGCTGCGTCTGGCGGCGGCTCCGGCGCCGACCAAAGTACCGGTCGCCATGCCCAGCGCGGTGGTGCCAACGGTGACGGTCACGCCGCCACTGAGCCCGGCGGTGATCCCCGACGTCGCCGAGCGCCTGCGGGTCCGCCGGATGGCCGAACTGGCGAGCCGTCAGCCGAGGCCTGAGCCGAGTCTTCAGCAATGATCCGGCGCTCGCCCGTCCTCGTGGGGGCGATGCTCGGAGCGATCGCCGGGGCGCTCTGGGTCGGCGCTCACGCGCGCGCGGCCGCCGCCCGTCCGGCGATGCTTGCGGATTGCGGCGGGCGCATCAAAACCGTGGTCATGCACTACGCGCGCGGCGCCGATTTTGTCCTGCCGGTCTACCGCGCCTTCCTCGCGCAACACTCCGCCGCGCTGCAGGTCTACATGGTCTGCCCCGACCGCGCCGCATTGGATGAACTTCGCGAAAAACTCGGCCCGGTGCCGCCGCGGCTCGTGCCCGTATTCGTGGATCATCCCATCACGCCCTGGTCGCGGGACCGCTGGGTGACCCTGCTGCCCACGGGAGACTCCCCGCGGACGCTGCTCTCGCCGCTGGGAGAGAAGGACGCCGCGATCTGGCCCGAGCGCGCCGGCGATTCGCGAGTGGGGGCGGACCTCGCCGCGGCCGTTGGCGTGTGGCGTGCGCAGCGCAGCGGACTCTATTTCGATGGGGGCGATTTTCTCGCCGACGGCAAGTACCTCTTCGCCACCCGCGCTCTTTCCGAACGCAACATCCAGCACACCCTCACCGACCACGACCAGCTCCTGCGCGCCCTGCGCCAGACCTTCGCCCAAGAGCCCATCCTGCTCGACGAGGGCCCCGACCACCACGCCGGCATGTTTATGATGGCTGCCGGCGACCACCGCATGCTCGTCGCAGACCCCTCCCTTGCCAGGCCCCTCTTCGATCCCGCCGGCTCCGAAGCCGCCGCGCTCGAGGGCGGTCCCGATTTTTCGTCCACCACCCAGGAGCGCTTTGATTCGGTCGCCCGCGCCGTCGTGGCTTGCGGCTACAGCGTCACGCGCATCCCGGTCGTCACACCCGTCGTCGGCAAGAATTACCTCACCTTCGTCAACACGATCATCGATGCCGCCCCCGCCGGCCCCACCGTCTACATGCCCGCCTTCCCCGGCCAGCCGCGCCTCACCGCCGCCGCCACCGCGGTCTGGTCTTCCCTCGGCTACCGCGTTTGCCCCATCGACTGCTCCAGTGTCTGGACAAAGGGGGGCACGGTTCACTGTCTGGTGAACGTCGTCGAACGGGAGTGAGCCGCAAGCGGGCAGGGGAGTAAGCCGCCACGCGGCACTTCACGCCTTGGTCAGCCAGGTGATGGCCATGTCGCCGTAGCGGAATTCGCGGAGGACTTTTACGCCCATGGCGGGGCCATCGACGGAGACGTTGGTCGGGT
>CALCHA010000329.1 GCA_937901265.1 uncultured Phycisphaerales bacterium | reverse complement strand
CGGTGCTGCGGGAGGCCAGGGGTTGCACAAAAGTTAAGCAATAAGAAACGCAGGCAGCGGCGGTGATGATGAAGTATGCAGCAACCGGGAGTCAAAGGGCCACGAGATTGTCGGGGGAAAGAGAATTTTTGGCTATGGGTGAGGGGCATGATTCGGCAAAAAAACGAGATTACGGGGGGAATTCGCGGGGTTCGGGCTTGCTGGGGCGGTGACGGGAGGAGGCATGCAGAGGGTCAGTCCGCGTTGTGGTACGAGCGTTGCAATTATAGAAAACCATGACAAGAGAATAAGCCAGGAAAATAAGACAAATGGAGCGGTGAAACGAACAGGAACTCACCGTTCGTGCAGTGGTTCAAAAGTCACGTGACGGCGGCGATGTCATGGCGGGGGATGTGGGACCTTCGCCCGTTTCCCACGGTGTTCCCTGGATACCGCCGTCACCTGATCTGATTTATTGGCCTGGTGCCCTTGGGTTGGTTTTTCCAACCAAAGGACCCAGGCCAGCAAGACTCGTTTCCTCCTCCGCCAGCCGTGTGGAAGACTCTCTTCCACACGGCTTTTTTCATTTTTGCAAGGCTTGGCTCAGGCGTGCAGTTGTTGTGGTTGCCGGGGGTTGCGCCGCGCCGGAGCGTGCTGCGGTCGCGGGCTTGTCGCTTTGAGGAAAGTTTATCGTTAGGAACGCGGGCAACGAAGCGTCTCACTTGACAGGCGGGGGTGCGGGGGGTATTTCCACGGGTCTTACCCATAACGACGCGGAGGCAGGATGACGAGCGCACAGGCAGGCCCGGCGGGTGCCGACATCGTGGTGGAAGACCTGTCCAAGTGGTACGGGAACTTCCTGGCGGTGGACCGCATTTCCTTTGAAGTGCCCAAAGGGACGATCGTGGGCTTTCTGGGACCCAATGGGGCCGGAAAAACCACGACCATCCGCATGCTGACGTGCTACATGCCTCCGACCAGCGGCAGAGCCCGCGTGGCGGGGTACGACGTTTTTCGGGACAGCCTGCAGGTGCGCAAGCACATCGGCTATCTCCCGGAATCGAACCCGCTGTACACGGAAATGCGCGTGGGGGAATACCTGGATTTCAAGGCGAAGCTGCATGGGATGGACCGGGACTCGCGGCGGAAGCGGGTGAGCGAGGTGGCGTCGCGGTGCTGGCTGACGGATCGGCTGCGGAGCGTGATCGGGACGCTGTCCAAGGGGTATCGGCAGCGGGTGGGAATCGCCGATGCGCTGCTGCACAATCCGCCGGTGCTGGTGCTCGATGAGCCGACGGTGGGGCTGGATCCGTCGCAGATTCGAGAGGCGCGGCGGCTGATTTCGGAACTGGCGGGTGACCACACGGTGATGCTTTCCACGCATATTCTGCAGGAAGTGGAAATGGTCTGTCAGCGGGTGATCATTCTGGCGAATAAGCGGATCGTGGCGCAGGGAACGCCGGAGGAATTGAAAAATCGCTCGGGCAGTGTGCTGCGGGCGGAGGTTCGCGGGCCCACCGAAGAGGTGCGGGCTGCGATTGCGGCGTTGGAGGGGGTGGACCGGGTGGAGATTTTGCAGGGGGGGCCGGTGGGACGTTTCAACGTGCATGGGCGCCTGTCGCCGGAGATGCGGGAGCAGGTGGCGGCGGTGGTGAGCACGCGGGGGTGGAGCCTGCGGGAGCTGCGGACGGAGGGGGCGAGCCTCGAGGAATATTACGTACGTATCACGGACCCCGGGGCGGCCAAAGCGGCGGCCGCGGCGTAAGGGGCGACGGGCGACGTGCGAAGTCTAACGACCCAGGTGTGTTAAGAAGTGTTTTTTGAAGGCAGGACAATGGGCCGGGTATTGGTGATTGCAAAGCGGGAGGTGAGTTCGCTGTTTTACTCACCGATCGCGTATTTCGTGCTGTTTCTGTTCACGTTCGTGACGGGGATCCTGTTCTCGGCGATGGTGTTTCAGCCGGGGCAGCTCACGGAGATTCGGCCACTGGTGGATTATTCGCGCTTCGGGCTGTTTTTCATCATCCCCGGGATCACGATGTCGCTGTTGTCCGATGAAT
>CALCHA010000328.1 GCA_937901265.1 uncultured Phycisphaerales bacterium | reverse complement strand
CTCCCAGGGCACTTGGTACGTCTACGTCTTCCCCAATGGCATCGGCGGCCACTTCCCGACGCCCACCCTCTCCGAGGTATCGCGCAACAACAACTTCACCCTCGGCGGCTCCATCGCCGTCACCCTCCGCCCGCCGCCCGATCTGGATGTCACCTCCGTCGTCACGACCCCCGACGCCTTTTCCGGCCAGGCGACCAACGTGTCCTGGACCGTCGGCAACATCGGCACCGGCGCCACCGTCGCTACAGAGTGGCAGGACGACGTCTACCTGTCCGCGAACGGGCAGATCGACGCCAACTCGATTTTTCTGGGCAACTTCTTCCACGAAGGGACCCTGGCTGCAGGTGCTTCCTACACCCAGAATCAGCAGGTCACCCTGCCGGTGGGCATCAGCGGAGATTACTCGATTCTCGTCCATACAGACGCCGCCGCCAATGTTTTCGAGGACGGTTTCACCGACAACAACATCGCCGCCGGACCAGTCACTGTGCACCTCACCCCGCCGCCCGATTTGGTGACCTCCGCCGTCACCGCGCCGGCCACCGCCCTTGCCAGCCACCCGATCAACGTTTCCTGGACCGTCGCTAATGCGGGCGCCACCGCCACCCCCAACAGCGCCTGGACCGACACCGTCTATCTGTCCCCCACCGCCGCCTTCGATCCCGGCACCGCGATCAAGGTTGCCGACGTCGCCCATTTTGGCGCCCTCGCCGCCGGCGGTGGTTACAGCGTCAACACCACCCTCACCGTTCCCGACGGCGTCGCCGGGTCCTGCTACCTCCTCGTCGTCGCCGACAGCAGGGATCAGGTGTTCGAACTCGATAACGCCAACAACGCCGCCGCGGCCGCTGCCCCCACCTCCGTGGCATCGTATCCGGCCGACCTGGTGGTCTCGGCCACCGCGCCGGCGACCGTGCAGACCAACCACCCGCTCCCGGTGACATGGACCGTGACCAACCAGGGCTCGGGCGACACCGCCGTCTCCGACTGGCTCGACCGGGTCTACCTGACCACGGATTCCACGCTCGACCCCGCCACGGCGCTGCTTCTGGGCACCGTCGCTCACCACGGGCTGCTCAACGCCGGCGACAGCTACAGCGTCGCGCAGAATTTCAATCTCCCGGCCTTCCTCACCGGCAACTACAACGTCTTCGTCGTCACCGACGCGCCCCAGAGCGCGAGCGACACCGGCACGGCCGCGCTGCCCAACGGTGCGGTTTACGAAGGATCCAACGAAAACAACAACACCTCCGCCGCCGTTGCCGTCAACGTCGTGCAGCAGCTTGCCGATCTGCAGGTAGCCGCCCTATCGGTCGCCGCCGCCGACGGCGGGGCGATCTCCACCGGCCGCGACGTGAACGTCTCCTGGACTGTCCAGAACAGCGGCACGGGCGCCACCAACACGGCCGTCTGGAACGACGATGTCTACCTCTCCACCACGCCCAGCCTCACCGGCTCGCTGCTCCTGGGGACGCTCACTCACGCCGGGATCCTGGCGGCGGGGGGGGCCTATCAGGCCACTGCCACGCTGGCGCTTCCGGTCAATATTCCCGCGGGAACGTACTACGTCATCGTGGTCGCCGACCGCCCCGGCACGAGCAACATCGTCCTGGGCGTGAACACCGTCCTGGAATCCGACGAAACCAACAACGCCGGCGCCAGCAGCCCCTTCCCTGTCGCCCTCGCGCCGGCACCCGACCTGGTCGCGACCCTTTCAACGACGCCCGTTGCCGCGACCGCCGGCTCGACGCTGACGCTCACCTGGACCGACACCAACACCGGCGATGGTGCCGCGGTGCCGCCCCCGGGCGGGTGGATCGACGTGGTCTATCTCTCATCCGACTCGGTTTTCGATTCCACCGACCAGCCTCTCGCCGCCCAAAGCGTTCTCAACACCCTCGCCCCCGGCGATTCCCTCGACGTCACCGCCACCTTCCACCTGCCCGCGGGCATCAATGGCAACTATTTCCTCTTTGTCAAAACGAACGTCGGCAATGCGCTCTTCGAACGCGGCTCGGGAAGCAACGTCTCCACCGGCGAGCCGCTCTCGATTTCGCTCGAGGCACCGCTCAACCTGTTCATCGCCAATCCCCCCACCGACATCGTCGCCCCCGCCACCGCCGCGCCAGGCGAGCCGATGACCCTCACCTACACCGTCTCCAACGACACCGACAACGCCAGCACCGCCGACTGGGACGACGCGGTCTACCTGTCCACCGACAACCAGTGGCATCCCGACAGCGCCCTGCTGGGAACCGTCCATCACGTCGGGGGCATCGCTGCCAACGGAACCTACACCGAAACCCTCACCGCCGACGTGCCGGCCATCGGCCCGGGCAACTACTACGTCGTCGTCCGCGCCGACATCCGCAACATCGTTCCCGACTTCTACCGCCCCGACAACACCCACGCCGCCGCCACCCCCACGGTCATCGACGCCCCCGCCCTCGCGCTCGATGCCCCGGCCAGCGATACGGTCCCTGTCGGCAGCGCCCGCTACTACAAGGTGTCCGTCGCCGCGGGCGAAACGCTGCAGCTCACTCTCGCCGGGCCCGCCGCCGACGCCCTCGATCTCGTCGGCAGCTTCGGCGTCGTTCCCAGCCGCGCCACCTTCGACTTCCGCGGTGTCCCGCTCCTGGCCGCCAGCCAGACGCTCACCATCCCCGCGACCCGCGCCGGCGATTACTACTTCCTGGTGTACGGCGACGCCAGCTCCACCGGCTCCATCGCCTACACCCTCACCGCCCTCACCGTCCCCTTCGCCATCTCCAGCGTCGAACGCTCCTCCTTCAGCAACGCCGGCCCCTCGACGCTCAGGATCACCGGCTCGCAGTTCTCGCGCGACACGCAATTCGAACTCCTCGGCCCGGGCGACACCCTCCTGGCCGCCACGGCGGTTCTTGTCGCCGACGCCTCCACGGCCTACGCCACCTTCGATCTCACCGGAAAAGTCCCCGGCAATTACACGCTCCGTGCCCTGCAGCCCGATGCGTCCTTCACCGACCTCGCCCCCCCCATCGCCGTCGCGGCCGGCATTGGCGGTCATATTGAGGTCTCGTTCCAGACTCCCGCGATCGCCCTCGCCGGCCGGAACACCAGCTTCACCATCTCCATCCGCAATACCGGCGACGCCGACATCGCCGCCCCGCTTCTGGTCATCGACAGCACCACGGGCACGCCCTTCTCCGTGCTCCTGGGCGGACCGCAGACCGACATCGAAAAGCTCCTCCTCGCCCTCAGCCCCGACGGCCCGGCGGGCATCCTCCGGCCCGGCGAAACCCTCTCCGTACAAGTCTATGTCACCGGCGGTGCCGGCGGCTCGAGCGCGCAGTTCACCGCCTCGGCCATCGATCAGCACAATACGCAGCCCCTCGTCTGGACCCACGTCACCCATTACCTCCTCTCCGACATCACCGGCGATCCGCTCTATCCGCAGATCCTCGCCGGCCTTCACCAGCTCCTCGGAACCACCGGCGGCAGCTACGACCTGGCGCTCGCCTCCGCCGCCTCGCTCCTGCCCGCCGACCTCGGCCGCAACTGGGACGCCCAGGACCTCGTCAACTTCCTCGCCCACCGGGTCCGTGCCACCCTCACCACCTCGCTCTCCGGCACCCTCCACGCCTCCAATCCCGCCATCGACATCGCCGACCGCACACTCTTCGCTGACAACCTTTCCACCGGCGAGAGCTTCTCTGCCTTCTCCCAGGCCAACGGGGCCTTCTTCTTTGACGGCCTCACCCCCGGCATCTACAGCCTCTCGGTCGATGGTCTTCTGGGCGAACTCGACAACGTCCCCCTCGCCGAGGGCGCGCACGTGACCGGCGCGGTCCTCGAGGTCGCCCCGGGCGCAGCGCTCTCTGGTGCCGTCACCGCCAACGCCGTCTCGGTCGCCGACGCCACCCTCGAACTCCTCGACGCCGCCAACGGCCTCGAATACGCCGCCACCACCGACGCCAACGGCAACTACCAGATCGCCGGCATCGCCCCGGGAACCTACACCCTCACCCTCTTTGCCGACGGCTTCGCCCGCTCCCAAACCACCGGCATCGTCATCACTTCCGGCGATCAACAGCAAAATGTCGCCCTCGCCGCCGGCGACATCCTCACCGGCACCATCTCTCTCCAGAACGGCGGCCCCGTCAGCCCCGTCACCGTCACCGCCACCGCCCTCGACGGCGATCTCGCCAGCCAGATCTTCTCCACCACCACCCTCAACGGCGCCTTCTCCCTCTCCGGCCTCGCCGACGGCAACTACGCCATCGCCCTCTCCGCCGACGGATACCTTCCGGCCACACTCGATCCGTTCCCAGTCTCCGGGGACACCGACACCGGCACCTTCTCCCTCCTCCTGCCCGCACTTATCACCGGCACCCTCTCCTCCTCCCTCCCCGCCTTCGACCCCACCCAGGTACGCCTCACCGCATCCACCAATGGCCAGACCGTCGCCGTCACCACCGCCGCCGCCGACGGCTCCTTCTCCTTCAACAACCTCGCCCCCGGCGATTACACGATCTCCACCAATTCTGGCCTCGGGCTCGACGTTTCCGCCTTCCTCACGCTCACCGCCGGTGAATCGGCCACTCAAAACCTCTCCATCGACGCCGGTGGAACCCTCACCGGCATCGTCTCCGACAACGGCGCTCCCCTCTCCGGCCTCGCCCTCTATCTCCATGATCCCGCCGGTAATTCCCAGTACACCGTTACCGGTTCCGACGGCTCTTACACCTTCTCCGGGCTCGCCGCCGGCACTTACAAACTCTCCCTTGCCGCCGCCAGCCTCAGCTCCACCTCCGCCACCATCGCTCCGACCGATGGAACCGTCGTCACCGCCAACCTCCTCCTTACAGAAACCCTCAACACCTCCATCTCCGGTACCCTCACCAATGCCGACGGGTCCACCGTCGACGGGGGCCTCGTCCAATTGCTCGACAACGGCCAGCTCGTCGCCACCAGCTTCGCTGACAACACCGGTCACTATGGCTTCCTTCTCCTTGCCGGCGGCACCTACGACCTCCGCGCCGCTTCTACCAACGGCGAATATGCCCCGCATTCCAACCTCACCCTCAATGCCGGCCAGGCCCTCAGCGAAAACTTCATCAGCGGCAACGAGACGCTCACCCTCAACCTCACCGAAAATGGCACCATCGCTCCAGGCGCGCAGGTCAACCTCTTCGTCGCCGGTGACAGCGCCCCCTTCGCCTCCGCCATCGCCGACGCCAACGGTGTGGTCACCTTCATCAATCTGACGGACGGTGCCTATCTCGTCACCGCCCAATCCGTCGACGCCGGTGCCGTCGGCTCCGTCAGCCTTTCCGCCGCCCAGACCTCCTGGCCCATCACCCTCACCGCCCAGGCCACCCTCACCGGAAACCTCTCCACCGGCGGAACTCTCGGCCGCAATCTCCTCACCCTCATCCCATCCGGCTGCGGGCTGACCTACACCGCCGCTGCCGGGCCCGACGGCGCTTACACCTTCATCGGTGTGCAGCCCGGCACCTACGACCTGGTCGCCATCGTCAATGGCTTCCAGACCGCACTCCTCACCGGCATCGCCCTCACGGCCGGCAATACCGCCACCCGGAATGTCTCCGTCACTCCCTCCGCGGCCATCCTGACAGGCCATGTCACCGACGACTCCGGCAACCCGCTTGCCGGCGCCCTGATGACCATCACCGACGCCGCCGGACACACGCTCGCCATCGCCATCACGGACGCCGCTGGCGCCTTTACGCTCCGCGAAGCCGCCGGCGCGGGTCTCACCCTGACCGCGGCCGCCGACGGTCACGCACCGCGGATTTTGAACCTGCCCACCCTTGCCGGGGCGATCGATGTGGGCACGCTCGCCCTGACCGCCATCGCCATCAGCCAGACCGGCGCCGGTTCCGTCCAACCCGCCGCCATCGTTCCCGGCGTCGTCGCCACCGTCACCGGCCCGCTGGCAACCCCTGCGGCCGGCGGCTCGACGAATCAGTCCGGCATCCAGGGGATCATTTCGCAGCTCATCGACGCCATCAGCAACGCCCAGCAAACCCTCCGCCAGGTACCGGTCCTGCCGGACCAGCAGGCCTTCCTGCAGGTGGCTCTCGAACTGGCCAAGGAGATCCTCGCGCTCTCGCGCAACGCCGCCCCGATCGATCCGCCCAGTTGTCCCGAATGCATGGCCGCCTATCAGGCGGCAGTCAAGGCCCGCAAGCAGCGCGACGATTACCTCCGCAACGTGCTCCTGCCGGCTGCCGCTCGCGTCGTCGGGCAAACCGCCAGCGCGCTGACCACGTTCACGCTCGAATCCGCCTCCCTCGCCGGATCCCTGGCGGCGGTCCTCCTCGCCGCCATCGGCACCGCCGAAATCGCCCTGGGCGGGGCCGTCGTAGCGGCGCCTTCGGCCTCCACGGGCCTCCTGGCTTGGTTCGCCGTCAAGTTCAAAGCGGATCTCCCCGCCATCTCCGGCATCTTTGGCGACATCTCCGCTTATTATTCCTCGATGGCCGACGCCAAGGCCACCAAGGACTTTACCACCAATGCCATCCAGGCCAGCGGCGCCGCCGCCGATCTCGGCGTCATCGTCAGCAGCCTGGCCCGCTATGCCCCCGCTCTCGGACTTGGCGCGACCACCAGCCTCGTCGCCTCGCTCGCTCCCTTCTACAACCACGACTGGTTCAAATACAGCAAGTCCGAATTGGAAATCACCGACGCCTTCTACAAGTCCCTGCAGAAGCAGTTCTCGCAATACGAAAAACTCTCCGACAAGGCCCAGAATGCCCTCCAGGCTTTCCTCCGTTGCGAAAGCGACAGCCAGAACACCTGCAATCCCAACCCGCCCGTGCCCCCGATCCTCCCGCTGATTGTCCCCACCATCCAGATCATCATCCCCATCCTCTTTCCCCAGGATCCCAACCAAATCGCCGGCCCCACCGGTTTCGGCGCCGCCAACGAAATCTCCACCCAGCAGTCCTTGAACTACCGCGTCGATTTCCAGAATGAGCCCGGCTCCGCCCCCGCACAAACCGTCTCCGTCACCGCCTCCCTCGATCTTGCCCTCGACGCCCGCACCGTTCGCCTCGGCAGCTTTGGCTGGTCGGGCATGACCTTCTCCCCGCCAGCCAACAGCTCCTATTACCACACCCGCGTCGACCTCTTCTCCACCGACGGCTTCGATGTCGATGTCACCGCCTTCGTCGACGTCCAGGCCGGCACCGTCAACTGGATCTTCCAGACCATCGACCCCGCCACCGGCACCACGCCCCTCGACCCCAGCCTCGGCCTGCTCCCCGCCGACGACGGCACCGGCATTGGCAACGGCTTCGCCACCTACACCGTCGCCCCTCCACCCATCGCCGTGCAGGGCCAATCCATCGCCGCCCAGGCCCGCGTGGTCTTCGACACCCAGCCCCCCA
>CALCHA010000327.1 GCA_937901265.1 uncultured Phycisphaerales bacterium | reverse complement strand
TGAGCCTGGTAGAGGTTCCAGTTCGACGCCAGGATGCCGCCGTCCTTGCACGAATCCGAATAGCCGAGCATGACTTCCTGATGGTTGCCGTTGGCAGTCACCAATGCGCGATAGACCTTGTTCGACAGCAACTGGTCGAGGATGGCCTCGCTGCGTTGCAGGTCGTCGACCGTCTCGAACAGGGGCGCGACCTGGATGCGGCAGAACCAGTCGCGGCCATTGTGGCCGCACAGGCCGACCAGCCGGGCCAGCAGCAGCTTGTTTATGAAGAACGTGGCGGTGTGGCCCAGGTAGAAAATCAGCGGATGTCGCAGCGGGATCGCCTTCTCATAATACGCCCGCTCCTCTTTCAGGCATTTGAAAAGCGACTCATAGCGGTCGAAAGTCGAAACGAAGTACTCGCGCAAGGTTTTGCGGAAGGTGGCTTCATCCGGACCGGACAAGTCGGGAGTGCGTGTGAACAAGGAAGGGGGGGGCATCGTCGTGGTCCCCATATCAGGGGTCATGGCAGTACTCCAGAAAAGGAATTTGAGGAGCCACAGTTTAGCGAGGTGGTGCGACATTTCTCCACTGATACGAATTCCGCCTGTTTCGTACGCAGCCGTGTCTTCGGGGCCGCAGCCGTCGGTAAGCGACCATCTTGCTTTTCTCTGACGGTTCAAGATTCCACCCTCCTTGTCCAGGAACGGAAACGTCCGTCATCGAGCATCCAGACCAAAACACGAAGTAACGAAGGGCCCACGAAGTTCACGAAGGGGCCTGGCAGATCGTGGCCACGTCTCTCTGAAAGCGTTCCAAAATTGGAGGGATCGCGCGACTTGGATCAGCGCCTTTGTGCCCTTCGTGGGTCCTTCGTCACTTCGTGTTTCCTTCTGGACTCTCGAACCAAAATGTTTCCGCCCCTCGACAAAAATGTCTGAACCTGAAGCCCTCGGGTGCAATCTGGACCTGCAGCCACGCGTCGCCTACGATGAAGCAGGATGTAAACGTGTCTAAGAATCGGCATGTGACGAGGATTTCCGCACGCCCGTACGAAGATGTTTGCACGCCAGAAAGAGTGAACCATGCCGACGACCTACGATGTGAAGCTCATTGGTAAACGTGAAGTGGCCGAAAATACGATGGAGTTCCGACTGGAGAAGCCAGCCGGTCTCAACATTCGTGCCGGGCAATTTTGCGACATTGTTCTGCCTCTGCCCAAAGGCACGCCCAAGGAAGCGACGACGCATGGTTTCTCGTTCGTGAACGCGCCCTGTGAAAATTATGTCGCCGTGGCCACGCGCATGCGGAATAGCCCGTTCAAGAACGCCGCGCGGGGCCTGGAGATCGGCAGCATGTTGCAGATCATCGCCGCCTGGGGAGACTTCACGCTGCAAAAAGATGAAGCCATTCCCGCCGTCTTCGTCATCGGGGGGATCGGGATCACCCCGGTTTTCAGCATTCTGAAGCAGGCGTGGCACGACAAAACCAAACACAAGCTGACGCTGATTTACGCCAATCGCACCCGCGCCCAGGCGGCTTATAGTGACGAACTCGAGCAGATTGCGCGCGACAACGTCAACTTTACGTTCGTGCGCGCCTATACCAGGCCCAGGACGATCCCACCGCCGAGCATGGCCACGTCGATGCTGCCATGATTAAACGCCATGTGCCCGACATCAAAGCGCCAAAATACTATCTCGCTGGCCCGGAGGGCATGGTGACGGCCATGCGCGCCCTGTTGGTCGAGGTCGGCGCCAACGAGGACAATATCCGCACCGAGGAGTTTGAGGGCTATTGAGAGCACGGTGAGGCGCTGAACACCCTCAACGGCTGCCTTTCCCTTGGGCCACCGTGGACGTCCAGACTTCCACCCGAATAATATCCTAACGTTTTGGGAACTTTTTCCCACCCCTCGCGTTGTCTCCTAGAGGCAGGCCCGTGCGTCCCATCCTCGCCATCCAAACCGGGGGGAACCGCACCATGACAATCCCTCCACCGAACCGCACGCCGCGGTCCCTCCATTTTCCCTGCCATTCTTTACGCCGCGCGCCCCTTTTCGTACACTTACGGGTCTCTGCCCGCATGTGCGGGTGGGTTCCTTCCCCCTCCAACCCAAGCGAGACAGCCCATGGCGGAAATCACGGCAAAAATGGTCAATGAACTTCGGCAACGCACCAACGCCCCCATGATGGACGTCAAGCGCGCCCTCGTCGACGCGGGCGGCGACATGGAAAAAGCCTCCGATCTGCTCCGTGAACGCGGCGCCGCCTCCGCTGACAAAAAGCTCTCCAATGAAATGAAGGAAGGCCTCGTCGCCGGTCGCATCTCCACCGACGGCAAGCTCGGCGTGCTCCTGCGCCTCGGCTGCCAGACCGACTTCGTCGCCCGCAACGATGGCTTCCTCAAGCTCCTCGGAGACCTCACCGACCTCACCTTCGAAAACAACGTCCAGTCCGCCGCCGACCTCCACGCACTCAAGTATCCCGATGGCTCGGGCCGCACCGTGGAACAGGTCATCAAGGAACTCATCGGCGGCACGATCAAGGAAAATATCGGCGTGACCGGCCTGGCGCGCTTCGCCACCACCAATGGCCGCGTTGAAAAGTATGTCCACCACAACAGCAAGGTCGGCGCCCTCGTCCAGATTGACGGCTCCACCGACGACGCCGTGAAGGTTACCGCCGCCGAAATCGCCATGCACGTCACCGCCGGCGTCCCCCAGGTCGCCGTCGCCGTGGACCGCACCGGCGTCGATCCGGCCCTCGTGGCCAAGGAAAAAGAGGGCGCCTCCGAAGGCACCGCCGGCAAACCGGCGAACATCGTCGAGAAGATCGTCGCCGGAAAGCTGGAAAAATATTTCCAGGATGTCGCCCTCGTCGATCAGCCCTTCATCAAGGACGACAAGCGGCGCATTCGCGACCTCCTCGCCGATACCGGCAAGGCTGTCGGCGGCGAAGTCAAAATCATTCGCTTCGCCCGCTTCAAAGTCGGCGAAGCCTGAACCCCTCGCCTGCCCCGAATTCCCTCACGCGGATGGATACCCTCCGCGTTTTTTTACGCGCCTCGCGCCTCAGTCTGTCTGCGGCGTCGCCCTGCTCATCCTGGCCCGCGCGTGGCGCAGGTTGGGTAGAAACGCCGTGAGCAGCCCCAGCAGCGGGAGGTACGCGCACAGGGTGAAGACGAACTCAATCGACGTATGGTCGGCGAGTGTCCCCAGCGCCGCGGCCGCGATGCCGGAGATGCCGAAGGCCAGCCCGAAGAAAAGCCCCGCGACCATCCCGACTTTGCCGGGAATAAGCTCCTGGGCGTACACCAGGATCGCGGAGAAGGCGGAAGCGAGAACCAGGCCAATCACCAGCGACAGCAGAACCACAACGGGGAGCGGCGCGTAGGGGAGAACGAGGGTGAAAGGGGCGACCCCGAGGATCGAGATCCAGATGACGATTTTGCGCCCGAAGCGGTCGC
>CALCHA010000326.1 GCA_937901265.1 uncultured Phycisphaerales bacterium | reverse complement strand
GATCGCCGACGCTCTGGCGACGGGTTCACCCGCGGAAATGAAATCTTAATTTCCCACGGTGGTGTCATACCGCACGCCGTCGGGCAACGGCACGGGGACCGCCACCGTCGTCCCGTGATCCCCCGCGGTGATGTGCGTGGAATCGACCGCGACGAAGCTGGTGAAGTCGGAGATGAGCCCATACTCCAGCGCCAGCGATTTCACCTCGCTGGCGATGTCCCTGCCCTCGTAAATCGCCTGGTCGTGCAGGTCGGTGATCTTGGCGCGGGCCCACACCGTGGCGATGGCCGGGTGCTCCGCAACGCCGCTGTCCCCGGTGGCAACCTTGAACTCCAGTGGCTCATCGCCCATCACCCCACGCACCGTGATCGCCTGCGGCAGCGTGCCGTGATAGCGTCCGGTGACGATCACGGGCCGGCCGACGTACAGCTCGGGAATCCGCGCGGGGTAGACGTCGGAGACTTTGGTCGCCCCGAAATCAAGCGAAATATTCGCCAGCGCCGGATGGCTGATCTGCTGGAAGTAGGCATCCATGAGCGGCTGCGGATCCTCATTCAGCGCCAGATAAGCCGCGGTTCCGTGGCCGATGCGCGCCATGGCGTCCAGCAGGTAGCGGTTGGGCGAGGAGCCGACACCGAAGGAAAACACGCGCGAGCGCTCCAGCTGATCGTGCAGCGCCTTGAGGATCTGCGTTTCATTGCCGATGTAGCCGTCGGTCATGAAGGCCACGACGCGGGTGCGATTTTCATCGTGCGGGAATGCCAGCGCCGCATGGATGCCCTGCAGCATTTCCGTGCCGCCGTCGCCCTCCATGGCACGCACATATTGCCGGGCATTCGCGACGCTCTCCGCCGAGACGTTGACAGGGTTGGGCGACATCTGTGCGGCACCGCCGGCAAATTTGACCACCTGGAACGTGTCCCGTGATTGCATCTTCGACAACGCAAGATCCACGGCGCTTTTCGCCTGCGCGATCGGCTGCCCGCTCATCGAGCCCGAGGTGTCGACCACGAACACCATCTCCAGGGCCCGCCGCGGCAGGCCGTTCAGCGTGGCGGGAGGAACGATCATCAGCGTGAAGTAGCCGCCGTTGCCCGAGTCGTCCTTCTGCACGAATAGCGCGGTCCTGGGCTTGTCGCCGGCCACGCGGTAACGCAGCACGAAGTCCTTGTTGGGAATGCTGTCGGAGGGATCCAGCGTCACCACGTCGCGATTCTCGGCATCTTTCGTCTGCCGAATCTTGTGGTTCACCGACGTTAACGCCTCGATCTTGACGCCCGCATCGAGCGTCGCCGTCAGCGTAATATCCTGACCCGAGCGTTCGGTGGGCTGCAGATATTGCACCTCCACCTTCTGGCCGGATGCGCCCGCCGCACCTCGCGGCACGGCGCCGATTCCGTCCGTTGTCCCCGCCGGGTTGTACCGCGGCCCCACCACCATCGGGAACACCCACTCATACCAGCCATCCTTGTAGGCCAGCGTGTGGAAATAGCGGATGGAAATGTCGATTTCCTTGCCCGGCTCAATGTTCGCGACGCTCTGGGTGAAAATATTCGGCCGCTCCTCCGTCATCAGTGACGCCGTGTAGCCCTGGGCCCGGGCGTCCTTGTAAATCTTCTCCGCCTCGGCGCGCTCACGCACGATCCCCCGGATGTGCCGCTCGCCGATGGTCATCACGAACTCATTGACGGCCGCGTTTTCCGGTAGCGGAAACACATACACCGCCTCGATCTTCTCGGCGTAGGGGTTGGTGAACTGCTGCTCCACGCCCACCGTGGCAATGTACCCCGTGATGCCCGCGTGCACGTCGGTGTGCTTCAGCGGTACGGTGGTCAGCGAACCATCCTTGGCGCG
>CALCHA010000325.1 GCA_937901265.1 uncultured Phycisphaerales bacterium | reverse complement strand
AATGGGCGGAGCACAATTATCCCAGGATGCCCTGCGGAATCATGGACCAGTTCATCAGCGCCATGGGCGAGCGCGGCCACGCGCTCCTGCTCGATTGCCGCTCCCGTGAAACCCGCCAGGTGCCCCTCGATGATCCGGGCCTGCGCGTGGTGATTTCCAATTCCAACGTCAAGCATGACCTGGTGGCCGGCGAATACGCCGCGCGGCGGCATCAGTGCGAGACTGCTGTGGCTTACCTGCAGAAGAAGGATGATCGCGTCACCTCCCTGCGCGACGCCACCATGCACATGATCGAGGATTACCGCCTCGGCATGGATCCGACGGCCTTCCGCCGCGCGCGGCATGTGATCACCGAGATTCAGCGCACCCTCGACTTCGCGGCCGCGCTGGAGAAACGGGATTATGTGCAGTGCGGGAAGCTGATGCTCGCGTCGCACGCCTCGTTGCGCGATGACTATGCGGTATCGGTGCCGGAACTCGATGCGCTGGTGGAGATCGCCCAGGCGGTGCCCGGGGTGTTCGGGGCACGGATGACCGGGGGCGGTTTTGGCGGGTGCATCGTGGCTCTGGCGAAGGCGGAGGCGGTGGAGCCTTTGACCAACGCCATTGAGACGAAATACCCGCTGCGCACCCGCGGCAAACACGCCTCGACCTTCGCGACCGTTCCCTCCCAGGGAGCCCACGTTGAAAGGATGCCCTCCTGACGGTTCGGCTGGGTTACGGGAGGGGGGTGGAATCTTTCGCGACGGTATCTGGTTTGCCGCCAGTCTCTCACATACTCGCTCAGCAAAGGAACCCGGTCATGGCTGACAATGAAGATCTTCCTCTCACCCATTCCAACCTGGATCGCTCGGCCACGGTACCTCCGTTGGCTGGACCGCCGATGCGCCAGGCAAATCCCTCGAGTAACTCCATGGACGAGGCATCCGCCGTTCATCCTGTGGGGGTGGCCGCTGGGGCAGTTACCGGCGGGGTGGCGGTGGCCGCATTGACTGGCGTGGCGCTGGGATCGGTGCTGGGGCCCTTTGGAGCGGCGGTCGGTGCCGCGGCGGGGGGGGTGATTGGCGGCCTCGCCGGGGGCTATGCCGGCAAAGCGGCGGCGGAGGCGGTCAATCCGACGGTCGAGGAGCATTATTGGCGCTCCACGTTCGCCACGAGACCCTACGTCACTCCTTCCTGCAAATTCGAGGATTATCGCGAGGCTTATGCCTTCGGCGATGAAACGCGGATGCAGTATCCCGAGTTGTCGTTCGACGAAGCGGAGGCGACGCTCAAAGGCCGCTGGGAGGCGGCCAGCCCGCCGCACAAGCTGCCCTGGAGCAAGGCGTGCCCGGCCGTCAATGATGCGTGGGATCGGCTTTCGCCGCACGATCCAGACCTGGATTGAACAATCCTTCCTGACTGGATCCCCCTGACCCCCCCTGATCCTATGCCGCCCCTTATCGAGGGGGGTTGTAGGCCCTTGTACGGGGTGCATGGAAAAGTCTTGAGAATCTGACGTCGGTTTGTAAGTGTGGTGTCGACAATTGTTAACACCCATTTGGCGGGGCGGGGAAATGGTTGGGGTGGGAAGGCCCTGCGGGACGATAATCAGAGTGTGACCGAGAAAATAGCCTTTTCTCATTTTGCTTTCGCTGCCCGATGCGGCAGAATCGCTAAACCTGTTCTCAACTGTATTTTCTGGAAATTTGCTACCGCGTTGGTCGCCGGGCATTGCCCCGGCGGCGACGTGCCGGCGGCGTTCGCGCACGGTGGGGCCGAGACTTCGGTTCATGTGCGAGCGGGCCGGGTCGGTGGGCGCAGATTTCCTCTTTTTTCGAGGAGGTAGTTTATGGCCATTGGCACCCCGTCGCGTCGCGTGCGCAGCCGTCGATCTTCGGCGATGCGTCCGCTGGATCAACTGGAGGCCCGCACACTGTTTTCGATCACGACATTCCCGGGCGCCACCGGGTACGTTTCGTCGCTCGCCCTGGACAATTCCGGCCACGTTTATGTGATCGACGCCGCCAACAACGCGATTCTGAAATTCACCAGAAACAGCAACAACACCCTTTCCACGCCGGAAACGCTCAGCACCGGTGACTCCCCCGCGGCAGACCTGGTGTTCGACACGGTCAACAACAAACTTTATTTCACCAGCAACTTCGGTCAGATCGGCGTCTTGAATGCCGACGGGTCGGGGCTGCAGATTGTGGAAATTGACGACCCGGTCACCAACTCCATTTCGACCCCGACGACCCTCAGCGTGGCGGGCGACGGCTCGGTCTGGTACGCGGGTTTCGACACCGACTATGACACGATGGACAACTATTCCGTCATCGGACGGCTGGTGAATGGCGACATCAACAACATCCAGCAGGGCATGGTGCCGACGACGCAGAACTACGTGACCAGGATTGTCACGCAGGCCGACGGGTCGGCGTGGATCCTCAACCAGGGCGTGAACTCGGGCGACTATTACAATGAGACGCTGGCGGCCTCCTCGATCAGCCATGTAACGGTCGATTCGGGCGGCAACTTCTCTTTTGCCAGCACCACCGTTCTTCCGGTCAGCCAGGCCATGACGCTCTCCATGGCCAGCGCCCAGGACGGGTCGTTGTGGATCACGGCAGCGACCGCCATCCACATGGACGGCACCCTCTCGAGCACGCCGGACCAGTTGCTCCACGCGACCGTTGACTCGGGCGGCACCGTGAGCTTTTCCAGCGTTCTTATTCCCCATGAATCCGGCGAGCACGCGACCCAGCCCTCGGCCCTGTCCATCGACGCGGCGGGCACGCTGTGGTTCGTGGAACAGGACTGGGACGCCGACATGGCCCCGATTGGCGGGCGGCTTTCGAGCTATAACCCGACGACCGACGTTTTTGATCGGCAGATCATCCCCGACACCATCCTGGCCGGAGCCCTCAGGACGTCGATCGTCACCACCAGCGGCGTCTCGACGGACGTGTGGTTTGTGACGCAGGATGGCGTCGTCGTGGACGCCGCGATTCCCCAGGCCACGGCCACTTTCAGCGTGAGCGGGTCGAACGTCGCGGGCACCGAAGATGTCGCGCTGGCGGCAAACGTGGCAGGCGTGAGCACCCCCGTGGTCGGCACTTTCGACGGCCCGGCGGGCAGCTACACGGTGTCGATCGCCTGGAGCGATGGGAGCACCTCGGCCGGCCGCATCGCCACCGGCACTGACGGAAACCAGTACATCGCGCTGGCGGTAGGGGCCTCGAAGACCTTTGCCACCCAGGGCGCGTACACCGGCCTGATCACGGTGAGTGACGGCGTGACGACGCACACGGGGACGGCGATCGTCAACGTGGCCGCGGCGCTTAACGCAACGCAGGGCGTGCAGGTCAAGCCGCTGTTCGCCAAGCTCGTGCTGGCCAACGTGACCACCTTCACCTCGGCAATCAACGCCCCGGCCAGCGCGTTCAAGGCGACGATCAACTGGGGCGACGGCAACACGTCGACCGGCGTGATCGTCCGCAACCCGCTCAACCCGATGCAATACTTCGTCATCGGTGCGCACAACTACCACAGCTCCGGCTCTTACACGATCACCACCACGATCGTGAATTCGAGCCTGTCGGAGACCACCACCGGCACGGCGTACGTGCACGTGTAACAGGTTCTCCTGATTGGGCGTGAAACAGGCTTTTCCGGGGCCGGCGACTGCAAAGTCGCCGGCCCTTTTGCTGCCCGTGGGGTCAGGTGGCGGGCACCGATGGGGGGCAGTACAATCCCGCGGATGAACAAGATGATGCGCGGAATCCTGGGGATAGCGGCGGCGGGCATTGCGGCGATGGGCCTGATGGCCGGCTGCGTGGAGCGGAAGATCACCATCGGGAGTGAGCCGGCGGGGGCACTGGTGTATCTGAACGATGTGGAGGTGGGGCGCACGCCGGTGACCGTGCCTTTTACGTGGTATGGGGATTACGACGTGCGGCTGCGTGCGGAACAGACGGAAGGGACGGGGGCGAATCGGGTGGT
>CALCHA010000324.1 GCA_937901265.1 uncultured Phycisphaerales bacterium | reverse complement strand
ATATCAGCGCGTTGTGCCAGTGTGAATGACCGAAATCCTGATACCGCGCCACTTCACCAATGTCCTCCGGCGAATCAAACCCCTCCCCGCCATGAATGGCCCGATTCGCCGCCAGAAGCTTCGCTCCCGAATCCAGGTACAACGTGATGTTCGACTTCAGCCGTATCGAATAGGACAGATAGGTCCCCGCGGGCAATAGCACCGTCCCCACAACCGCCGCCGCGGCCGTCTCGATCGCCTTGTTGATCGCTGGCGAATCAATCGTCTTGCCATCCCCCGCTGCGCCGAACGCCCGCACGTCATACACCCCCGCCACGCCGGCCCCCTCCACCACCTTGCACACCGCCGCCGGATGCGACCCTGCCGCCTCCGGCCGCGCCGCCTGACCCAAAGCCACCGAACTGGTCAATGCAAGTGCAAGGGCGGCCATCGAAAAGGGGCGATTCTGCGGCATCGGAGTTCCTCAGTAAAAAACGCTGCCCTCGTATAACGCCCCTCACGCCACTTTATGACACCTCCCTCTCCCCATTGCACCGCAACGCACCTCGCATGTTTCCTCCCCCACCCGCGTTACTCCCTCATCCTTACGAGGTGCACAATGCCCGACTTCTCCCGACGCGACCTTCTCAAATCCGCCGCCGCCGCCACGGCCACCGCTGCCGCCGCCGCCCTCTCCACCGCCGCCCACGCACAAACCACCTCAGGCCCCGCCGCTGCCGCCCCTGTCGTCGGCATCCAGATCGGCGCCGGGCCCCTCGCTGGCGATACCGACCACCTCCTCGACACCCTCCGCTCCGTCGGCGGCATCAACTCCCTCTTCCTCTTCATCTTCGGCCACGAAGCCCGCTTCGTCCCCTGGCCCCCCGCAACCTTCCGCGGCGGCAACTACGCCGTCCCGCACATGCAGTACTACAACGGCTCCGGCCTCGCCCTGGAAGACCTCCGCGCCCCCGAATACCCCGACCTCGACATCCTCGACCGCGCCATGAAAGCCACCCGCAAGCATGGCTTCCGCACCTTCGCCCTCATCGAAGAAGCCGAGGGACAGCCCCAGACTCCCCCCTGGCAGGCCTTCTACGAATTCGACTACCTCGGCCGCCGCCAGCGAAACCCCTGCAGCAACAACCCCGGATACCGCGCCTTCACCCTCGGCCTCGTCGAAGACTACACCCGCTCCTACGACGTCGATGGCTTCATGTGGTCCTCCGAACGCCAGGGCGCCTTCACCAACGCCCTCGGTGCCCGTCACGGCGGCGCTTCCAGCGATCCCACCCGCGTCACCTGCTTCTGCGAACACTGCACCACCAGGGCCGCCGCCCGCGGCATCAACGTCGACCGCGCCAAACAAGCCTTCGCCGCACTCGCCGATTTCGTCCGCGCCGGACGGGCCAACAAACGCCCTCGCGATGGCTACTTCGTCACCCTCTTCCGCCTCCTGCTCAAGTTCCCCGAACTCCTCGTCTGGGAACAATTCTGGATCGACAGCCGCCGCCAGCTCATGATCGACCTCCGCAACAAGGTCAAATCCATCAACCCCCACACCCCCGTAGGCATCCACGTCTGGCACAACGCCTCCTTCTCCCCCTTCTATCGCGCTGAAATCGACTTCGCCGACATGGCCCAAAATGCCGACTTCATCAAGCCCGTCCTCTACAACGCCTGCGCCGGCTCACGCATCAAAACCTACGCCGACTCCGTCTCCCACACCATCTTCGGCGACCTCCCCCCCGACCAGATCCTCCAGATACACTACCAGTTCTTCGACTACCACCAGCCCCCCTACGACAAAGTCGCCGCCGCCGGCTTCTCCACCGACTACATCTCCGGCGAGATCAAACGCACCCTCGACGACATCGCCGCCGCTCCCCCCGATCACCCCGTCCCCGTCTATGCCGGCCTCGACTGCGACATCCCCGGCGCCGCCTACACCGCCGACAGCGTCAAGGCCTCCGTCCTCGCCGCCTTCCACGCCGGCGCCAACGGCGTGATCTTCGCCCGCAACTGGGGCGAAATGAACCCCCTCCACGTCGCCGGCATCGGCGCCGCCGTCAAGGAACTCGGCATCTCCTGAACCCCCCACGCCCGGCATTCCTGCGGACCTCGATACGCACCGCGTCCGCCGCGCCTTCGCTTCCCCTTCATCAAGTCTTCATGCAACCCTGTTAGACTTTGCATCACGAGCTGCGATGGGATGCGCCCCACAGCCCTCCAATCGGGCGACTTCGCCCCCCTACCCTTTTGACAAGAGGTGCTCCGTGAACAGGTTCTGCAAACTCTCCACCGCTCCCCTGGCAACCGCCCTCCTCCTCGCCTCCCTCGGCCTCGCCCGCCCGGCCCACGCCGCCGACACGCCCCCCATATCCCCCTACAAAATCCTCGCCACCACCCAGATCCCCGCCGCCGGCGGCATCGACTA
>CALCHA010000323.1 GCA_937901265.1 uncultured Phycisphaerales bacterium | reverse complement strand
GGCGAGGGGGGGCCGAGCTATGCGGTGGCGCCGACAGGCCCGGTGCGCGGGTCGTTGTTCAGAGCAGCGGCGGCGGCGCCGGTGGCGTTGAATGCGGAGGGGGTGCCGATGGGGGGCGCGCCGGTGAGCTTTACCGCGGTGGAGCCAGCGCGGCCGAAGAAGTTCCGGAAGAACGACGTGGTGACGGTGATCGTGCGGGAGGATTCGACGAGCTCGACGAGCGGGCAGGCGAACAGTAAGAAACAGCAGACGTTTGAGACGGCGCTGCAGCAGTTCATCCAGCTGGCGTTGAGCAAGAGCGGGTTGCCGACGGTGGGTACGGTGGGGAATCCGAGCAATTTGCCGGAGATCAAGTTCAAGTATGACAACGACACGCAGAGCCAGGCGGTGAATTCACGGACGGATTCGGCGTCGCTGCGGATCAGCGGAATGGTGGTGGACGTGAAGCCGAACGGGACGATGGTGGTGGAAGCGACGAAGAACATCACGATGGACAAGGAAGTGCAGCATTACACGCTGAGCGGGATTTGCCGGGCGGAGGATGTGTCGGGGGATAACACGGTGCTGAGCACGCAGCTGGCGAACCTGACGCTGAACAAGCAGACGGAGGGGACGGTGAAGCAGGGGACGAAGCGTGGGTGGCTGAATCAGATTATTGATGCGGTTTCGCCGTTTTGAGAAGTCAGAAGTGAGAAGTGAGAAGACAGAAGGTTTAAGGGATTTGGCGATGAAAAAGATGATGAAGATGGCGGCGGTGGTGGTCGGGCTGGCGGCGGGGTGCGGGGCGGTGCTGGGGGAGAAGATCGGGGATGTGGTGCGGTTGACGTCGGAGCAGCCCAACGAGATCGCGGGGATGGGGCTGGTGGTGGGGTTGAAGGGGACCGGGGATGGGGGCGATTTTGCGCCGGCGATGCGGCCGCTGAAGGAGATGATGCGGCGGTTTGACGATCCGGTGCTGCTGGAGAAGGAGCTGAAGAATGCGAACAACGTGGCGATTGTGATGTTGTCGGCGAAGTTGCCGGCGCATGGGGTGAACACGGGGGACCGGGTGGACGTGCGGGTGTCGGCGGTGGCGGCGAAGAGCCTGAAGGGGGGGCATCTGTTCATTGTGCCGCTGCTGGCCCCACGGACGGATGTGAAGGTGGTGCTGGCGTCGGCGAGCGGGGAGCTGGTGGTGGAGGATGACAGTGTGCCGACGCAGGCGGTGATCCGGGGCGGGGCGACGATGATTGAGGACGTGTTGCCGGAGGAGATCAAGGGGGATGCGTTCACGCTGGTGCTGCGGACGGCGGCGCAGGGGGTGCAGCGTGCGACGGCGGTGGCGGAGGCGATCAACCAGGAACTGGCGGTACAGACGGAGGGGAAGGCGGTGGCCCTGGCGGTGGATGCGACGAGCGTGAACGTTACGATACCGCGGGCGGAGCGGGGGAACACGGCAGCGTTTCTGGCGCGGCTGCTGGATGTGCCGAGGCCGGAGGTGAATGATCCGGCGAAGATTTACATCGACCGGGCGAAGGGGACGATCGTGTTTTCGTCGGGGGTGGAGTTGTCGCCGACGACGATCGACCAGGATGGGATATCGATCACGGTGGGAAAGGCGGGAGAGAAGGCGAGCCTGAAGGATCTGCAGGACGCGTTTGATTTGATGAAGGTAAGCCAGCAGCAGCGGATTGCGATTGTGGAGTTGCTGGCGCGGAAGAATGTGTTGAAGGCGGAGTTGGAGACGGAGTGAGAGGGGCGTGGGGGCGCTGATTGTGCTTGTGTTGGAGCAGATTCGGCGCGTTTTCGGGAGGGGGAAGGGCGTTTTTTGGGGTGGAAATGGGGAAAGCGCGTTTGGTCTGCGGTTTGATATGGAGGTAGCGGGGTGATCGTTTGTGCGTTGGGGAAGGCCCTGGCGCGAGGCACGGGCGTGGGTCCCCTGAGAGGGGGATTTAGGCCGGCGGAGCGGCGATAGAGAGAAAGGGAGGGGTGGTGCGGGGAGGCCGGCAGGATGCCGGTCGAACTTTTGCGAGGATCGCGATGGAAGTCACTGGACTTGGATTGCAGGGCATGGGCGGGCTGCCGGCGGCGGCGGCCGCGGGGAAGGATGCGCCAGTGGCGGGCGGGCGTGGCTTTGGGGCGGCGTTGGAGGGGGTGGTGTCGGGGGAGCAGACACTCGATGAAAAGCAGGCCCACGCCCGGGCGCAGAAGGCTGCAGCGGGGCTGGTATCCAACGCGCTGATTTTGCCGGTGTTGAAGCAGGTTCGGCGCTCGGAGATGGGGAAGAAGGGCGTTTTTTCGGGTGGAATCGGGGAAAACACGTTTGGTCCGCAGTTTGATATGGAGATAGCGGATCGGATCGCGAACAGCCCGGGCATGGCGGCGACGCAAGCCCTGACCAAGCGACTCGAGAAGCGTAGCCAGGCGGCGAAGGCCGGCGGGCAGAGCGGAACGACGACGGAAGCGAAGAAGTTGGATGTCCATGGATAAGCTCGTGAC
>CALCHA010000322.1 GCA_937901265.1 uncultured Phycisphaerales bacterium | reverse complement strand
GCATTGAACAATGCTGCGTGCAGCAGCGAGCGCGTGCCGGCTGACACCTCGCACAACGGCAGGCGCATTTCGCCGGTGTCGCGGCCCAGTATCTGCATCGCCGTCTTGATGCCCATGGGGTTTCCCTCGAGAAACAGCGACTTGATCAGCGGAAACATCTGCAGGTGAATTTCCCGGGCGTCGGCAAAGTTGTTGTCGCGGGCCGCATCAACCATGCGGCGAATCTGCTTGGGAATAATGTTGCTCGCGACGCTGATGACGCCCACCGCTCCCACCGCCATCATCGGCAGCGTGAGCGAATCATCGCCCGAGAGGACCGGAAAATTCATCGCGCAGAGCTCGCTGCAGGAATCGAGCAGGCCGGTCGCTTCTTTCATGGCCACGATATTTTTGAATTCGCGGGCCAGTCGCCCCACCGTCGCGCCGGCCATGGTCACGCCGGTGCGCCCGGGAATATTGTAGAGGACGATGGGCAGATCGACCTTGCGGGCGATCTCGGCAAAGTGCCGATACATGCCTTCCTGAGTGGGCTTGTTGTAATAAGGATTGACGATAAGGGCCCCATCGGCACCGACGCGCTTGGCGAACGCGGTCAAATCGAGGGCCTCGTCGGTGGCGTTGCTGCCGGTGCCGGCGAGGACCTTCATGCCGGTTCCTTTGGCGGCGCGTACGGCCAGCTCGATCACTTCGTGGTGCTCTTCGTGGGAAAGCGTGGGGGATTCGCCGGTGGTTCCGACGGGCACGATGCCATTGGTGCCGCCCTTGGCCTGGAACTCGATCTGCTTCTCAAAAGCCGCGCGATCGAACTTCCCGCCGCGAAAAGGGGTTACCAACGCCGTGAGCGAACCGGAAAACATGACTGCTCCATGGAAAAAACCGCGCGTACCCGCCGGTGCCGACCGGTGGGAGGAGCATTGTATCACCCTCGCGGTGCGGCCGCCCGACTCACTCGCCTGAAACCTCCGGGCGGCCGGCGCGGCCGGTCGGATCGGCGGCGAGCAGATCGGAATAGAGGCCTGTCACGCCGCCGTCGGGTGTGGCATCATCAAGGGAAAAGAGTGTGGAGAACACGGCTTCATATCCGGCCCATCGGGCGATGATGGAGAGGTCCTCGCGCTTCGCACCGAGCTTGAGCAGGCGATCGACCGCCATGCCCACATCGGCAAAGGGGGCATCGGCGCGAGCTTTGGCGCTCTTCATCATCGTATCAATCCAGTGGCCTTCCAGCGGCTTGTCGATCATGTCTCCCCACACCTCCCGCAGAAATTCTTCGCGCGTCGCCATATCGTTGTCCTTTTGGTTAGAGGCCCTCAGCGGGCCTGCCACACCGTCACACCGGCCGGCGGAACTTCCGCATCGCCGAAAATCAGCGGCGCACCGGCCGTCGGCGCGGCCTGGGCTTTGTCGGAAAAGTTGGTGGCGATCCAGAAGCCGTCGCGCCAGTCCACCATGAACCCCTCAGCGAACTGCTGGGTTTTCACGCCAGCCCGGGCGAAGACGTCCTGCAGCAGGTCGGCCTCCAGACCGCCATCCTGGGAATCCACGCCAATGTAGGTGACGGTTCCCCTGCCGAGCTTGCGCGTGACGGCCGCCGGACGGCCCGCATAATACTGGTCGGCGTGGGTCGCGAGGGTGGTGGTGCCTTCTCCGGGGGTGAGAATCTCACCCCAGCTCGCCCATCCGTAGGTTCCCTTGTCGGTTTTCACATGCCCGACATTTGGTGCGGGAAGGGTGTCATAGAAGGCAATCTCCGCCCCGATGAGATCGAGAATGGGCATCGCCCAGGGACCTTCCCACAACCAGCCTCGCCGATCTTTCTCGCCGGTCCGGCAGGTCAGGACGAGGTTTCCCCCGCCCTCGACGTAGGCCTTCCAGCGGTTGACGAGCTTTTCATCCACCAGTTGATAGGCCGGCGCGACGACGAAGGGATATTTTTCCCAGTTCTTGTCTTCCGCGAGCACATCGACCGGTGCGCCGGCACGTTTCAGGCCGCTGTAAAGCTTGAGCATGTGGGCATAGGTGTCCCACGCGACGTTCTGCTTGTGGTTGTCGATGTCCCAGCGGTTCTCGAAGTTGTATAGAAATGCGGTGCGCCGCGCGGCATATTCCGCGGGTATGGCCGCATTGGGCTGGCGCAGGGTCCGTAGTTTCTCAATTTCCTCCGCGGCCTGCCGGTACTGCTGGCCGCCGGTCGAGGGGGTGACTCCGTCGGTGCCCACCAGGCCATAGTGATACTGCTCGGGCCCCGTCAGCGTCTCGCGAAAGCGGTAGGTGCAGGCGAGGCTGTCGCCGGCGGCGAACCCCCGCATAAGCCACATGTGGACGGCACCGGGGTAGGGCTGCGGATTCACATCGCCCCAGTTCACCTGCCCGGGCTGGAGTTCCATCACCCCGCCGATGCCATTGATGTTGCGGAAAAAGTCATGGGCAAAGGACATGGTGGCCGCGCTGCCCATGCGAAATCCCAGGGGCCCCTCGTTGAGATTGCCGTGGGCGGGGTAAATCGTGAGCGTGGCGAGGTCCAGATCTTTCGCCGACCTGGTCGGATCCACCGCGGCGAAATCGTGCATGAAGTTGGTCGTCACCCACTGCCGATGACCGACGCCCGTGCGCAGCGCGTCGGCCTGCATACGCAGGTAGTCGGCGGCCTCATCGGCGAACCAGCGCTGCGAATCCAGGATGGCATGCTGGTTCACCTGGGCCACCAGTTCCTTGGCATTGGGAAGGCGGATCTGTGAGAAATTCTGATAGCGCTGCGACCAGAAAGCATCGCCCCAATCCCGGTTCAGAGCGTCGATCGTTCCGTACTTTGCCTCCAGCCAGCGGCGAAAGCTTGCCTGGCTGTCGGGGTCAAAGGAGGGCTCTTTTCCGTAGTGACTCAACTCGTTGTCGATCTGCCATCCCCACACGGCCGGGTTGTTGCCGTAGTGCTCCGCGAGCTTCTCATCGATCCGCTGCACATAGGCGCGATAGAGGGGCGAGCTCCAGTTGCCCTGCTGCCGGGTGCCATGCTCCATGGTGCGACCGGTCGCATCGACCATCAGCACCTCGGGATGGTTTTTGCTGAGCCACACAGGGGGGGCGGCACTGGGGGTACAAAGCACCACCTTGAGCCCACGATCGGCGCACAGTTTCACCACGCGGTCGAGCCACGAGAAATCAAATTTTCCTTCTTCGGGCTCCAGGAAGGTCCAGGCAAACTCGCCAAGGTGGACGAATTCCATGTGCAGGCTTTTGATGTTGTCGATGTCGCGTGCCCACTGGGTTTCGGGCCAGCTCTCCGGATAGTAGTAGACGCCGATGCGCATCATGTCGGCCGCGGGGAACCAGCGGTCGCGCGCCGCCGCGGACAGATCTGCCTGCGACGTTGGCAGCTTTTGCAATACCGAGGGCCCTCCCGTGGCCATGGTGCATCCCGCCACCGCCGCCGCCAACGCCATCGTCGCGACCATCCGCCATGCTGCCATGTTTTTCCTCCAGCGTTTTGAACCGACCAGTCACAGATTTCCGCAGATGTTCACGCCGACGCCAAGGCCGCGCATCGCCCCCGCTTTCGCCGCCAGGGCTTTGACCGCATCCTTCCGGGTCGGCACATAGGCCACCTGGATGTGGTTGCTCTGGTGTTTGGCCATCATCTGCTCGCGGGAGATTCCCTGCAGAACGGCGTGCATGATGGGCCACTGGCTGGTTGTGAGGCGCCAGCGCTCCTGGGTCTCCTCCGGGGGGAGCTCGACGACTTCGCCCACGCCGGTGTCGAACATGAGCCGCTGCTTGCCACCGCGTCCCTCGACGTAGATCCGGCTCCAGACGATCCAGCCGGGCTTGCTGATCCCCTTGATGGTGCCGCCGCCGAGGCGGAAGTACATCCCCGGCTGCCGCTCCGAGGTCACGCCGCTCCACCCGCCGATCAAATGTGCCGGCGGCACCGCGCCGGAAATTTCAAAGACCCACACGTAGGCATCGACCCCCGCCTTGCCATCGGCGTGCTTCCCCGGGCCGGTGTAATGCCGCCCCCAGCGCAGATCGTGCAGTGTATTTTCCGGGGCGTAGCCCAGCTTCTTCCACAGGCGATAGGTGATCAGGCCGTCCAGGCCGGCACACTCGTCCACCTCGTTGAAGTGCGGGAGGGCCTCGCCAGCAAAGAGCTCTCGGCCACCCTCCGCGAAGACCGGCGGGCGCTCGACATTGTTGAGCGTGCCCTCGACCAGATCACTCGCAGGTGCCAGATCCTTCAAGCCCTGCTGATACTGAATCCCGATGGTGCCGCAGCCAAATTCGTCCGCAATCCGCACCGCTGCGATATACATTTTGCATTGCTGCAGAATTTGCAATTCGGTCAGCTCGGTTTCGTCCTGCGTTCCCAGACGGAACGTCACCCCTTTTTGCACGTACCACTCGTAGACTTTCCGGGCCTCGGCATCGCTCACGGTTCCCATGCGGGCAAAAAGCGAGGACTGGCTCAGGCGTTCCTTGAAGACTCCCGTCGGGTGCAGCAGTTCGTCGGGCAGGATGCCGTTGAACATCCCCATGCACCCCTCATCGAAGACCCCCATGATTGCCTTGTCCCGCAGCAGCTCGGCCGCGAATTTCTCTCCCAATTTGATCGCCCCCGCCGGCAGCACCGCTTTCTCCATTTTCCTGACGTGTCGCAAGTCCTGCTTGACGCCGGAGGGTCCCTTCTCCAGCCACCCGCGCAGCCCGGTCAAAAAACGCTCGTCGGTGAAATCATCCGACCACAGCGTCGCGTAAGTGACTCCAGCCTTGGTCAGCGATCCGTTCAAGTTCAGCATCCCCACCAGCCCCGGCCACTGCCCCGACCAATTGGCGACCGTCAGGATTGGGCCCCGATGTGTTAGCAGCCCCGCGAGCACATGGTGTGAATATTGCCACACCGCTTCGGCCACCACCAAGGGTGCGTCGGTCGGAATGGAGCGAAAAACCTCCATGCCATACTTCTGCGAATCGATGAAAGGATGGCCGTTGCGCTCGACAGGATGCGCCCGTTTGAGGGTGACGCCCAGCCCGGCAAACGCCGCAGTGATCTGCTTTTCCATCGCCAGCTGGGCCGCGGCGCACACTCGGTTTGCCGACTCCCGCAAATCCCCCGACGCCACCAGATACACCACCCGTGCTTTGGCCATCTGCGACACTCCCTTGGCATAACGGATCCTTCCCCCCCACCCTCAGCGCGACGCCGTCTCCACGGCCGGTGCCACGGCAACACTCCCCACCCCCTGCCCCACCTCCGGCTGCGCGTTGCGTATCGCCGCCAGCGGACGCTCCAGCGCCTTGAGGACGGGTCCGGGATAGATGCCCAGGACCAGCACCGCGATCGCCAGGGGGGTGAGAACCGCCACCTCGCGGCCGGTGATGTCCCCGCCCATGACGTACTTCGGATGCACCGTCTCGTGCGTCTCCTTCTCGGAGGTCAGCACCGGATAATACAGCGGCCCAAACAACAGCGTACTGGTGAACCGCAGCATGTAGACCGCGCTTAAAATAATTCCGATCGCCGCGACGATCCCGTAGACCGCGCCCAGCTTGCTGCTGGTGAAGGCCCCCACGATCACCAGAAACTCGCTCACGAAGCCGTTCAGCCCTGGCAGCCCGACCGCCGCCATCGTGAACAGCACCAGGAAAAACGCCAGCCGCGGCATCGCCCGCGCAAGGCCCGACAGTTCCCGGATGTCGCGGGTATGGTACCGGTGATAGATCATCCCGATGATCAAAAACAACGCACCGCTGACGATGCCATGGTTGATCATGTACAGCACCGACCCGCCCATCCCGGCCGCGTTGAGGGCCAACATTCCCAGGACGCAGGCACCCAGATGCGATACGGAGGAGTAGGCGATCACCCGCTTGATGTCGAACTGCACCCATGCCACCAGTGCCGTGTAAATGATGCCGATGAGGCACTGCACCGCGAGGATGATGACGACGATCGGAAACAGCACCT
>CALCHA010000321.1 GCA_937901265.1 uncultured Phycisphaerales bacterium | reverse complement strand
GGGTCTTCGAGGCCGTTGGAGCGATCGCGCGGGAGGACATTGGGGGCACCCCAGGCGTCGGGGTCGAGCTTTCCGACGATGGGCGTGGGGAGGAAATAATCCATCATGGATTTGGCGGGTGCGGTGGCGGGAGCGGGAGGGGCAGGGGGGAAGGACGGTGCTTGGCCGAAGGCGGCCGACGCGGTGAGGAGGGCGGCGGCTGGAAGGAGGAGAAAGAGACGCATGGAAAAGTCCTTTCGGGAAGGAATGGAGGGTCGGGATTATTCCTGGAGGATGCCGGTGATAGGGCCATGATCGTTTGCGCGGGGCGAGCGGGCCATGGCGCGGGTTGACCGGAGGATGGCAATTTTTGACCAGGAGGGGGTGCGCGGTGATCGAGAGGGAATGAGCGAAGCGCAGGCGCGATCGCGGCCAGCGGTTGTGGGGATTTTATGGCCAGAGCGGCCGGGTTAGAACTTCGCGGGCGCGGAAGCGGCGGCCGGTCGCCAGTGCGTGGCGGCGCCTTGCTGCAGGATGAAAGCCGGCTGGTCATCCGCGACGTGAATGCGGCCGTCGGCATCGAAGTCGATCTGCACGATGCCCGGCTTCTCGCGGAAGGGAGCTTGCTCGTCGTTGCCGAAGAAGCAGCAGAACCAGCGGCCTTCGTTGTCCTGAAAATAATTCGTGCCGCCGCCACAGGCGACCGCTTCGTGCCAGTGGGTGTAGGGGCCCCAGATGTTGTCGGCGATGGCAACGACCGAATCGTAGCGGCCCTTGGCGGTGCCGCCCCAGAAGACCGCCGCGCCCAGGTAATACTTGCCGTTACGTTTGAACAGCGAGGCACCCTCCATGCCGGGTTCGGTTTTGGACAGCAAATCGGCGGGCACGTTCGTTGAGCCCTGGGCAGCGCGCGCGTCGGACTTGTCGACTTTCACCGCTTTCATCGGCACGGCCCAGTCGGAGAAGTCGTCCTTCAGCTGGCCGATCGAGCCGCCGCGTCCGGCCGTGACGTAAATCTTCCCGTCGTCGTCCTCAAAAATCGTTGGGTCGATGCCGCCGAGGAGGCGGGTGTCGGCTTTCAGAGGATTCACGTAAGGGCCCTCGGGTTTTCCGGAGGCGGAGACGGCGATGCCGCAGCCGCCGCCGCCGGCGAGGGAGTACATGAGGCCCCATTTTTTGTGGAGGGGGAGGTAGTGGAGTGCAGGGGCCCAGATGTCGCGGACGCCGTGTTCGTGAAGGGTGCCCCATTTTTTCTGCCACGTGCCCTCTTTTTCGAAGGACCAGACGAGCCCGAGATAATCCCAGTGCTGGAGGTCTGCGGAGCGCCAGAGTTCGATGCCGTCGTTGCGGTCCCAGATGTTGTCGCCGGAGGATCCCGTCATGTAATACCGCTTGTCGGGCCCCACGCAGATGACGGTGTCTCGCAGGTGCAGGTCCCAGATCGGCTTAATCGGCGGCAGGAGGCCCTCCTTAACGACGGAGCCCGTGCAGGCGTAGGGCCCCAGCGGCTGCCAGCCGGCCTTGGGATCAGGTCCGTCGTAGCGGAGCACTTCCTGGTTCGAGCGCCAGCCCCCGCCGCCATTGCCGACCAGCGGCTTGCCGGGTCCGGAGATGCCCGAGTAAACATCCGCGGGCGAGGTGAAGGGCGGCGGGACGGCCGGCGCGGTCTGGGCGCGGCTTGAGAAAGTGCCCGTCAGGAGGGTCGCGGCTCCAAAGAGCAGCGCAATGCGCATGGTCATGAACAACCTCCTACTTCGAAGTGATCTTAAGACCATACGCGAAGTCACCAGACTTCTGGTCGGGGAAGTTGACGACAAGGCCGGAGGCATCCTGCGAGAATTTCAGCGGCGCATTGGCGCTCATGAGCTCCACGCGGCCGACCTCCTTGGGGTAGTGGCCCTTGCCGGTAGCCAGAGCGGTAAGGTTGACCTTGCCCTCTGCCGGCCATCCCATGACAAAGGCGTAAACGGTGTCGCCTTTGGCGGTGTAGCGGACATCCATGGCGGTGTAGGGGCGGACATCGGCGGCACCGCCAAAGCGGCCACGCGCCGGAGCGGCGGTCGTGGAGGGCCCTTCGCCATAAACTGCCCAGGGGCGGGTGGCGTAGATGCCCTCACCGTTGCCGGCGATCCAGGCGGCGAGCCCGTCGACCACTTTCACCTCGTCATCATCGATGGTGCCGTTGCCGCGCACCGGGATGCTCAGCATCAGATTGCCGTTCTTGCTGACGATGTCGATGAGCATCTGCACAACCTGGGCGGCCGATTTGTACTTGTGCTGGTCGAAGAGGCGACGGTTGTAGTGCCAGTCGCCGATGCAGGTATCCGTCTGCCAGGGCAACGTTTCGCCGCCGTTGGACACGCCGCG
>CALCHA010000320.1 GCA_937901265.1 uncultured Phycisphaerales bacterium | reverse complement strand
TGTGGGCGTTCAACGAAGAGGTGGTGGCGCGGGCGATCTGTGCATCCCGCGTGGCCATTGCCACGGGCATCGGTCATGAGCCTGACACCACCATTGCGGACCTGGTGGGTGATCTTCGCGGACCGACGCCGACCGGGGTGACGGAGCTGACGATTCCCGATGTGGCGTCGCTGGCGGCGGGGCTGGAGAATCAGCGGGCGTTGCTCACCCGCGACATGCGGCGTCGATTGGAGTGGTCGCGCGGGCAACTCGATCGGGTGGAGCTGCAAATACAGGGGGTCATCGGCGAAGCGGTCCGCGGGCGGGCGCGGCGGGTGGACACGCTGATGCGGTTGGTGACGCGCATTGAGCCGCGGCATGCGATCGCCCAGGGGTGGCGTCGCATTGAAGAAGCACAGCGGCGGCTGGAGAAAGCGGTTCAGGCGAAGGCGGCCAGCGAGCGGGAGCATGTGGGGCGGTTGGGCCATCGACTTGAGCGGGGGAGCCCGGCGCTGCGCATGGGGCGGCAGCGTGATCGGGTGGAGGGGCTCGCCGAACGACTTCACGCGGCGATGGGGCGGCGCGCCGCGGGTTGCGCCGACAAGCTCGCGGCTTTGGCGGCGCACCTGCGCCTGGTCTCGCCACAGGCGGTGCTCGATCGCGGTTTTTCCATCACCACCGACGGCGAGGGAAACCTCCTGCGGCGGGCGGAACAGGTTAAAAAGGGCGATGTGATCAAAACGCGGCTGGCGGAGGGAGAAATTATCTCAACGGTCGGCACGCCGAAGCAGGCGAGCCTGTTTTAAAAAGGACCCCCTTCGCAGGGGGGCGAAATCATGAGCAAAGACACTACCGCCGGACGGGCGGTGACATTTGAGGAATCGGTGGCGCAGCTGGAGGGGATCGTTGCGGCGATCGAGTCTGGACAGATCGGCCTGGAGGAGTCGCTGGCGAAATATGAGCAGGGGATGGAGCTGGTCAAGCGGTGCCGCGGCATCCTGGACCGTGCCGAGAAGCGGATCGAGCAACTGACGCAGCAGGGCGACAACCTGCAGGCGGAACCGCTCGATGCGGTGCGGCTCCTGGAGCAGACAGGCGGGACCAAGCCGGCGGGGGGGTGATCAGGCGGCTTTGGCCGAAAGACGCTGCTCCAGGGCCTGGCGCAGGTGGTGCACGACGCGTTCGATCTCCATGTGGCTGAGGCGGTTGTGGAAGGGCAGGGCGATGGTGCGGTCGGCCACGTATTCGGTGATGGGGAAGTCGCCGCGCTTGAACCCGTGATCAGCGACGTAGAAGGGCTGCAAGTGGATCGGGGGGAAGTAGTTGGAACAGCCGATGTGGTGGTTTTTCAGGTAAGCGAGGATGGCGTCGCGGTCGGCGGCATCAAACTCGCTGGTGAGCCGCACGACGAAGACGAACCAGGACATGACGGTTTCGTCGTCGATGGTGGGGAGGATGAGCCGCGGTTCGTCGAGGAGCTGGGAGATGTATTCGTGGGCGACGCGCTGGCGTGCGGTGACGATGTCGTCGAGCCGCTGCATTTGGACGATGCCCATGGCAGCGTTGATGTCGGAGAGGCGGTAGTTGTAGCCGAGCCGCGCGTGGCTGAGCCACGAGCCGTTGGGATCGCGTCCCTGGTTGCGGAAGGAGCGGCAGAGGTCGGCGATTTTCCGGTCGTCGGTGACGATGATGCCGCCCTCGCCGGTGGTGATCTGCTTGTTGGGATAAAAGCCGAACACGCCGGCGCGGCCGAAGGTGCCGACCTTGCGGCGTTTATGGCTTGAGCCGAGCCCTTCGCAGGCGTCTTCCAGGAGCGGAATCTCGTGCGAGGCGGCGAGCATGACCATTTCGTGCATGCCGTTGGGGTTGCCAAAGGCTTCCACGCCGAGGATGGCCTTGGTCCTGGGGGTGATGGCCTTGGCGGCCTTGGCGGCGTCCATGTTGAGGGTGGAGGATTCAATGTCCACAAAGACCGGCGTGGCACCGACCATTTTGATCACGTTCGCGGAAGCGACAAATGAGAAGGGCGAGGTGATGACCTCGTCACCGGGGCCAATGCCCATCGCCAGAAGGGCACAGTGCAGCCCGGCCGTGCCGGAGGAGACAGCGACCGCTTCCTCGACGCCCAGATAGCGGCGGAAGGCATTTTCGAACTCCGGGATTTTGGGTCCCAGCGAGAGGTGGCGGGTGCGCAGGACGTCGACGACGGCGTCGATCTCGGCGTCGGTGATGTCGGGGCTGGAAAGGGGGATGTGAATGTCGTCCATGAGGCCTCCGGGGGAGCAACCGTTTTTTTATCGGCCGGGGGGGCGCCTGGGCTGGATGAAACTTTGCCGGGTGCGCGGCGGTGTCAGAGTGCCCCCAGCGACGCCAGATGGAGGCGGAGGCCGTCGTCGAGGCGGGTGGCGGGCAGCGGCAGACCCGCCCGGCGGGCTTTGTCGAGGGCGTAAACGCGGTGGCAGCAGAAGGCCCGGTGCTCGGGGTTTTCCCGCAGGTAGAGGGCTACGGAAGCCTCTTCGATGGTGCACGGGACGCCGAGGTGGTGCGCAATGAGCTGGTAGAAGCTGCGAGATTCGACAATGTCGGGTCCGGCGACAAAGAACAACTCATTGCGGACGGCGGGATTTGCCGCACAAGCGTAGGCCATGGGGCAGAGGTCCGTCACGAAAATCGGCTGCTGCAGCCAGATGCCGCCGGCGAGGAGATGGAGTTTTTCGCCGGCGCGGAGGCGTTCGACGAGGTGGGGATCGCGCCCGTGGCGCGGCAGGCAGCCCAGCAGCGACCCCGGGCCATAGAGATGGCAGGGGCGAAGGATAGTCGCGGCGAGGGGCGTCTGGTTGGCGAGCAGCACTTCCTCGGCCGCGCGTTTGCCGGCCCCGTAGGGGGCGGTGTCAAAGCGGTCGAAGGTTTCATCGATCCGCCAGGGCCGATCGATAGGAGAGCAGGCGAAATCGGAGGAAAGGAAGACCAGATGCCGCGCCTTGGCGGAAAAAACGTCGAGGTCCTGGCGGGCGTGATCCGCGGTGAAGCCGATGCAGTCGATGACCAGGTCCCATGAGGTGTTGGTGGCGGCGATGGCGGCAGCGAAGGCGGCGGGGTCGTTGCGATCGGCCTGCAGGGGGGTGACGCGGTCGCCGGCGGGGAGGGGTTTGTTGCCGCGTGAGAGCGTCCAGACCTGG
>CALCHA010000319.1 GCA_937901265.1 uncultured Phycisphaerales bacterium | reverse complement strand
GGCGTCGTAGTGGTAGAAAGTGTGGAAGCCGCGGACATCGAGAATGTGGACGATGCGTCCGAGGGCGTCGTAGGTGATGGCGCTGGTGTGGTTGCCGGCGTCGATGGTGGTGGCGACCTTCTGTTTGTTGACGTAGGCGAAGGTGGTGGTGGTGGTGTAGTGCTGGCCGCTGGCATTGGTGCGCGGATCGGTGACGACGGAGAGGTTGCCATCGAAGTCGTAGGCGAGGCCGATGGTATTGCCGGCGGCATCGGAGACGGAGGTGCGCTGGTCGGCGGCGTCGTAGCCATAGCTGGTGAGGAACTGGGTATTGGAGCGGTCGCCGTTGGCGCGTCCGTCGATGACGCCGATGACGTTGCTGTCGAGGTCGTAGAGGGTTTCGGTTTTGTGGCCGAGGGCGTCGATGGTTTCGAACGGGCGGTTCATCTCGTCAAAGTTGGTGAAGGTGGCGAAGGCGGCGCCGCGCGGGTCGATGCGTTCAATGATGTTGCCGGCGTTGTCGTAGACGAAGGTGGTGTCGAAGGTGCCATCGACGATGGTGTGCTGGAGGCGGTCCTGGTTGTCATAGGTGTAGGTGATGACTCGTTGAGCCGCGGTGCCGACGGCCTGGGTCATGGAGGTGATTTTGCCTTCGCCGTTGTAGGTGTAGCGAGTGAGGACCTGGGACGGGTCAAGCTGTGTGGCGACGCCATCGAGGATGTCGTAGGTCCAGGTGGTGAGCTGGTCGCCGCTGCCGGTGGCGTTGTGCACGATCATGGAGGTGCGGCGGTCGGCGTCGTCATAGGCATAGGTGACCATCCCGGCGGCGCCGTTGCCGAAGCCGGTGGAGCTGGTGAGTCGTGAGCGGCCGTCGTAGGTGAAGGTCTGGACCTGCCCGAGGGGGTTGGTGATGGTGATGATGCGGCCGTCGGCGTCGGGGGTGTAGGTGGTCTTGTTGCCGACGACGTCGTAGACGGCGATTTTGTTGCCGCGTTTGTCATAGACGGTGGTGGTGGTGTAGCCCATGGGGTCGGTGTAGGAGATGTACTGGTCGCCCGAGACGTTCGCCACGGAGTAGCTGGCCGCCAGAGTGGCGTAGTCGTAAGTCCATTTTTTGGTGCGGCCGAGGGCGTCGGTTTCTTTGATCTCGCGGTTCAGCGGATCGTATTCGAGGCGCGTCGATCCGGTGCCGGCGGCGGTCTGGTTGGGGCTCTTGAGGCTGACCTGATTGCCGGCGGCGTCGTAGCCGTAGCTGGCCGTGGCGGTTTGGCCCGTGGCGGTGAGCAGGTGGGAGAGGGTGAGGAGCCGGTTCATCTTGTCGTAGGTGCTGACGGTGGTGTGGCCGTCGGGATCGATCAGGGTGGTGACGTTGCCGGCGGCGTCGTAGAACCACTGGGTCAGCGAGCTGCCGATGGTCATCGTGGCTTTGCGTTCATCCGCGTCGTAGGTGTAGGTGGTGACGTGGCGGTCGGGATCGGTCAGCGTTTTGAGCAGGCCATGGGAGTCGTAGCTGTAGCCGGTGACGAGGGTCTTGGTGCCATCGGTGAGGGTTTTGGAGGTGATGTTTCCGGTGACGGGGTTGATCTCGAAGGTGGTGGTGCGGCCGACGCCGTCGGTGAAGGAGGTCATCTGGTTGAAGGTGTGCTCGTAGGTCCAGGTCTGGGTGACGGCGCGGCTGGAGCCGGGGCCGTCGGGGAAATCGACCTGCTTGATGAGGTTGTTGAAGGGGTCGTAGGTGTAGATGACTTTGTTGTGCATGGCGTCGGTCTGGGTCTGGATGAGGCCATTGTCAGGGGCGCGGGAGGTGGTGGTTTCGGTACCGTCATTATCTTTGACCTGCACGAGCTGACCCGAGCCGGTGATTTTGAAGGTTTTCGTGTTGCCGTTGAAATCGACGTAAGTGGCGGCGGCGAGATTTTCGATGACCGGGTCGCCGGTGACGGGGTCTTTGCCCGGGGCGGTGAGGATTTGCAGCATGGGGGCGTGGACGTCGTCGGTGGTGACGCCATAGGTGGCGGCCCCCTGGGGGTCGAAGGTGCTGGAGGTGGGGATGACGGCGGTGAGCTGCGCCGGGGTGAGGGTGAAGGTTTTCTTGTCGACGCGCGTGCCGCCGGTGAGGCGACCGGTGACGGAGTAGGTGAACGTTTCCTTGAAATCGAAGGGGCCTTTCTGGGGATCGCCGCCGCGGGGATCGCTGGGGTTGGTGATGTTGCCGCGTTTCTGGACTTCGGAGGTCATGAGGTGGGTGTAGGTGGTGTTGGTGTACTGGAAGGTGTTGAAGGTGGTGTCGGGGTCGGTGATCTGGATGAGGTTGTCGCCGCTATAGGAGAAGAGCGTGGCACCGTTGTCGGGGCCGACGATGCGGCTGACGTGGGTGCCGGCGTACTGGAACCTGGTGAGGAGACCGACGGGGTCCTTGATATCCAGGAGTTGTTTGTGGTCGCCGGCATATTCGTAGGTGGTGATATTGCCGTTGCGATCCTTGACGGTGGAGAGCTTGCCCTGGTCGTTGAAGGTATAGACGGTTCCGTCGAGCATCTTGCGGATGAAGGTGCCGTCGGACTGCTGGAGCAACTGGGACTGGTCGACGGATTCGGAGGTGTAGGGATCGCCGAGGGTGGCGGGCGCGTTGAAGATTTCCGAATTGCCATTGCCGTCGGCGAGGAGGACGGACCCGTCGCCCTGGTAGAGCTGGAAGTAGTTGTTGAGGCCCCAGCCGGCGCCGAAGGGGCTGTCTTCTTCATCGACGACGGCGATGGGGGTGATGAGTTGGGCGAGGCGGCCCTGGTAGGTGTTGCCGATCTTGGAGTAGATGCCGTAGCTGAGGATGAAGGTGTAGACGCCGGAATCGGGATAGATCGGATCGCCCGTGACCGGGTCGGTGGATTCAAGGTTGAGGAAGATGCCGGCCCCGTAGGAGGTGTTGGCGGCACCGCTGGCGGGGATCTGGTAGATGTTGGCACCGGTGGGCAGGCCCAGGGCGAGGGCGTCGCTGGCGGAGAGGCCGTCGGCGGTTTTGCTGAAATCGCCGAGCCGGGCGGTGAGCGTGACGACGAGCCGCTGGTCCGCGGTGAGGGTGGGCAGGTGATCGATGCTGAAGTAGTAGATGACGGTGGGGTCAGCGCGGAGGGAATCGTAGGTGAGCGTGACGCCGCGGGTTTGGCCGACGCTCTGGTAGGTGGGCAGGTTGTGGGTTTCCAGCAGGGCGCCGGTATGGACGTCGGCGGTTGCGGTGAGGCCGGCACTGACCTGCAGCCCATTGTTGGGGAAGGCCGAGAGAGTGGGCGCCTGGTTGTAGGGCGTGCTGCCGAGCGCGATGACCGAGCCGGTGAGGTGGGGCGTTGACGCAAGGCCGCGGGGCAACCGGCCGACGAAGAGCGGCGCTTCCTGGTTGGGGGTTTCGCCGAAGATTCCGGTCGGAGGCACGCCCCAGGAGAGGCCGCGTGCGTCGTTGGTGTAATACTCCTCGTCGGCGGCGAGATCGATGACCTTGTCGATGTCGTCAATGGGCAGCGTGGAGAGGGGGCCGCGGAGCAGGCGGGAGAGGTTGTCGGGCACGGAGTAGGGCGCTGGAAGCTGGTCGGAATTGGGGATCGGCGTGCCGCGGGCCTGGGTTTCGACATCGGAGACGATCTGGATGGTGTTGAACGCGAAGACTGCGTTCTGCGCCTGGTACCCGGCGAGCAGCTTGGAATAATCTCCCGAGAGGACGAGGTTGTCGGGGAAGCTGTTCTGCACGGGACGGGTCGCCGCGACGAGCCGGGGCATCGTCTGCGGGTTGAGGAAGTCGGTCAGTGGGTTTTTGTCCACGGGGTCGCGGATGATGCCAACGTTGCCGCCTGCCGCGATTGGCACCGGCCGCACGCCGTCGATGATCGATCCGTCGGCCTGCACCACCTTCTCGGTGTAATAGTAGTTGAAGCTCAGGATCGGCCCGAGCGAGGGATCGTGCTTGGGGTCGTCCTGCACGAACTTGTCATAGCCCGTGACAAACGCATAGGAGGGATGGGAATAGCCCAGGACGCTCTTGAAGGTGTCGGCGGGCAGGTAGACGATGCCGGTGGCGTTGCTCACGCCGAACGCCTGATTGGGCCGCCCCTCGATCCAGCGGCGGATGATGCCGAAGCTGGTGAAGTCCGTGTAGTGCGGCACATACGCTTCGGCGGTGCCAGTACCAGTCTGCACCAGCTGGCCCATGCCCTTGGTGTCGTCGAGCTGGTCGGTGAAGAGCATGACGATGGGGTTGTCCGTCCCGGTGATGCCGTAGGGATCAGGACCCACGGCCGTGATGGCGCCCGGGACGCTGGTATCGAAGAAGGGGCCCTTGGGGTTGGCGGGGTCGATGTTGATGGCGACGACGTAGCCGTGATCGCTGGCGTACTGGCCTTGCAGGGTGCGGCCGGGGGCGGTGACGAAAAGCCGCGTCGAGCCCGCGTTGATGGCCAGGCCGCGGAGCCCGAGCGGGGCGATGTTGGCGGGCAGGGTGATGGTCTTGACGTGCTGGTTGTAGGTCGGAGAGAAGGGATCAACGTCGATCACGTAAACGTTGCCGCTGGCCTGATCGGAGATGTACAGGTAGTGCCCCTGGGCATCGATGGCCCCGGCGAAGGGCAGCGCCCCGGTGGCGTTCTTAAGGTGAATGTGCTGCACGCCCAGGGTTTCGGGCTTCGTCGCATCGTCGGCAACCTGGTCGATTTCCTGCAGGGCCACCAGATCGATGACAGCAATCCCGGCATCGCCCTGCAGCGTGACGTAGGCGCGTGTTCCATCAGGAGTGACGGTGATGAAGCGCGGGTAGAGGGCGGTGTTGCTGGTGCCGATGCCCAGCGGAATCTGCGCGATCGGTGCCGGCTGGGCCGTCTGAATGCCATTGATCAGGCCGGTGTGGGTGGTGTCGATCACCGAGATGTAGTTCAGGTTGCTGGCATCGGTTCCGCCGTCGGCGGCGAGAACATATTGCGCCTGCGGCAGCACGTTGACGGCATTGGAGGTGAACTCCTGCCGGGCGAACACACCGTTAAGCGGTTCGGAGGAGGGGCGCGTGACGGTCACGAACGCGCTGCCCAGGGCGATCGTGTTGGGCACCGGCACGTCGAGCTCATATTCGTGCAGGCCGTTGACCATGCCCAGATCCACCAGCGTGACGCGGGCATCGCTGCCGAGCACGCGGGCGTCGAGCCCGCCGATCGCCTGCACCTTGCCGGCGTTGTCGAACGTGTCGCGCCCGCCGATCTCATAGGTGATGTAGAGGTCCTTCAGATGGGTGCCCAGCGGCAGCGGGTTGAGGCTGGTGCTGAAGGGGTTGTCGTAAAGGAAGTTGATGCCCTTGATGACCAGCCGCGGGTTCGGATGGCTGAGGTCGGCACCGAAGTCGAAGGTTGCCGAGAGAATCTGCGGGGCGGGCACTGTGGGATAGACCAGCTGCGGGGGCAGGGGCAGGGCGACGACGGTCACCCGCTGATCCTCCGGCGTGCTGGCGTCGAAGTTGAGCTGCACGCTGGTGGAGGTCGTCGTCTTGAGCGCCCCCACGCGACGATCGACGGTGATGGTGGTGCGGATGCCGGAGAAGGAGGGCAGGTAGATGTCGCCCAGCGGGCCGGCGACGGCGTAGTACTTCGCGCTTGAAGACCCGCCATAGCGGACATTGAGGTCGATCGTTCCCAGGCTGTTAACGGAGTTGATGTGGCCTTCGAGGAGGAGGATCGAACCGAGGTCGGCCGAGCCGGCGGCGATGACCTGCGTGGGATCGATGGACACCAGGGCGGCACCGTTGTTGGGGAAGCCGCCGACGAAACCGCTGTTGGGGGCGGAGGTGGTCCGCATGTATCCGTCGCTGCCGACGACCATGTGGTCGATCAGGAGCCAGGTCTGGACCGGCCCGACCGCGGGATCGTCGGTGACGGTGAAGGGTGCCCAGAGGTAGACCACCGCGCCCGGGGCCATATTGGCCGGGGCCTTGATCGCGATGCTGGCGGGTTGCGAAAGCATGGCTCCATGGAGGTCGATGTTGAGCCCGCCGTAGAAGTCAAAGCCGTCGGGCAGGGCGTAGGGTGCCTGGGTGATGGGGGTGACGGTGACCTGCGTTCCGGCGGCGAGCGCCCCTTCGGGAATGCCGACCGAGTCGCCCTGCGCATCGCCGATGAGGCCGCCGCCGCTGTCCACGGTCGTGGTGCCGAGGGTTGCGGTGGTGACGGTGATGGGGGCGACGATGCTTTGGCCGCCGTTGATGACGGTGACGTAGACGGTGCCCAGGGCGGTGGGCGTGAAAAGCCCATCGGCGGTGATGGTGCCGACGCCGAGGCTGCTCAGGAAATAGCGTGTGTTGCCCGAGGCGGGGGCGAGATCGACCGGGGCCGTGCCATCGTTGTAGCGCACCTGGAACTGGCGGGTCACGCCCAGGGGCAGGGTGTAGGTGAGCGGGAAGAACTGCAGCGCCCGGCCATCGGCGGCCCCGATGGTGACGGGCGTCGCGGCGGTCACACCATTGGCCGTGGCCATCAACAGGGCGGTGCCGGCATTCTGCGCGAAGAGGGTTCCGGAGGAGGTGACGAAGAAGCGGGAAGCGTCCGAGCTGGTCAGGTGGAGGTAGGTGGCGGGCAGGGCGGCGCTGCCGCCATCGCTGAAGAGGCCGGTGAAGGCGAGGCTCAGCGTGGCGCCGGGCGCGAGCACCAGGTCGCGCTGCGAGAAGGTGATGTTGACCAGCGAGGCGTTGCGCACCGTCACGCGGACGGTGCCGCTGTTGGAGGTGCCCACGCCGTCATCCGCCGCGAAATCAAACGACGCCGTGCCGGTGAAGCCCGCCCCCGGCGTGAAGATCGCGGTGTGGCCATCCGACGACAGCCGCACGGCACCGCCGAGCACGTTGGCGAACGTGTAGGTCAGGGGCAGCCCCTGCGGATCGATGGCCAGCGTGGCGAGGTCCGTGGTGACGTCGAGGCCGGGGTAAGTGATCGCGGTGCCATCGGTCGCCACCGGCGGGCGATCGGCGACGGCCCCGAAGTTGTTGGCCAGGAAGGAGTGGTCCGCCGCGGTCACGATGCCGTCGCGGTTCACATCCGCCCCCAGCGAGTAGTTCGCCTGGCCGGTGGTCGAGCCCAATGCCGCCGCGAAGAGCGTTTCATCGACGCCGGTGACGGCCCCGTCGCCATTCACATCGCCGGGCAGATAAAGCTGCGCCGTGTAGGCCCCGCTGAATCCCGCCAGCGGCAGCAGTACCGCTCCGGGAGCGGTGACGGTCAGGAAATTCACGCTGTGAACGCCGCCATGGAATGCATCGAAACCCAGCGTCACCTGCCCGCCGGAGGAGGCCAGTTCGGCCGCACTCACACGGGCCGCGTAGAAGGCGGTCGATCCCGCGATGAGCGTGTTGCTGTTGCTCTGACCCAAGGCCAGCGTCGCCAGCACGGGGCCACTCATCGTCAGGTTGCCCTGGGCGTCATAGGCGGCGGCGCTGGGCGTGTCGTCCAGAGCCAGGGTCAGCAGATGGTTGGCGCCATAGGCATAGGCGTCGTGGTTGACGGACGTCAGGTTACCGGCGGCGTCGTAGGTGTAATGCACCTGCGTGCCGTCGGGGCCAGTGGCGGAAGTCAGCCGCCCGCTGCCATCCAATTGGAAGGTGATCCGCGAGCCGTCGGGACCGATCAGTCCGCTGCCGCTCCAGATGAAGGTCAATCCGCCGGAGACGATCTGCCGCAGCTTGCCGTCGGCCGCGTAGTCATAGGCCCGCCCGCCGGGCGCGGTGAGGATGTAGGCATACGCTCCGAAACCGCCACTCGCCGGGTTGTAGGGCAGACCGGTCCCCAGTTGATAAAAGGACCCGTTGACCAGCGACAACTGCGCGGGCGTGGTCGAGAGGGTGTAGCTCACCCCCGGGTCGGCCGTGAAGCCCGGCGTGTAGTAGCTGACCGCGCCCACGGTGTGCAGCAGCGGCGTGAAGGTGAAGCCGGCGCGGGTGCCATCCGGGAGGTCCACATAGACCCGCGTGCCGACGGCAAAAGGATTCGGCAGCGTGTTGGCCCCGGCGCTCGGGAGGACCGTGCTGGAGAGGTGGGCGTCGGCACCCGCAAGCGTCCAGCCATAGCCCAGCAGCCCTGTGGCGGAGGCAGCCAGCGAGTTGTAGGTGCGGGTGAAGGCGAACGTCTGGCCATCGAGCGTCGCGGTGAGGTCGGTCACCGCATCGAGGAACGCGCCGCTCTTGCTGGTCGTGTCGATCTCCAGCACCCGCGTGCTGGTGGCGGTGCGTCCGGAGATGTCCGTGGCCGTCAGCGTCAGCAGGTAGGCCCCATTGGCCAGGCGGGCGGGATTGACCGTCGCCAGCACCGCGTTGCTGCCGGTCGCCGCCGTGCCGCTGGCCAGTGTCGCCGCCCCGGTGGCGCCCAGCACGCCCAGCGTCAGGGTCCAGCTATCCAGGTTCGTGCCAGTCACCGTGCCGAGCAGGTTCGTGGTGGCCGTCACCAGCCCCGGCGGCAGCAGGTTGGCCGTCGGTGCCGCGGCGTTGGCGTCTTTTACTTTCAGGTCGGCGGTCGTCGTCGTCTGCACGCCGTTGACGTCGGTCGCGATCGCGACCACGGCATAATGCCCCGCCGCCGGCGGCACGAAGGTCGTGCGCCCATTGGCGTCGAGGGTCCTCTGCACCCCGTTGATCGTCAGCACCAGCGACGCGATGCCCACCGCGCTCGAGGCCGCCGCGTGCACCGTCACCGACTGCCCCGGCACCGCCGGGAAGCTGGGCGTGAGTTCAATCAGCAGGCTTGGGGGCACCGCCGCCGCCGACACGATCAGCCCCAGCGACTGCACCGCCGTGTACTGCCCATCGCTCACCTGGATCACCAGATCCGCCCGGCCGCCCTGCGCCGCGGTGGGCGTCCAGGTCAGGATGCCCGTCGAGGCGTTGAGCATCGCCCCGTCCGGCAGGCCGCTGGCGCTGTAGGTCAGCACGTCGCCGTTGGGGTCGCTCGCGGGAATCTGCAGACTGAACGCCTGCCCGATCAGCAATTGCTTCTGTCCCAGGGTCGACACCACCGGCGGCAGATTCAGATGCAGCACCTGCACCTTCAGCGCCACCTGCGTCGCGAGACCCCCCGCATCCGTCACCGCGAACAGCAACGTGTAATTCCCCGCCTGTCCGGGCAGCGGCGTCCAGGTCATTTCCTGCGTCAGCGGATCGAAGGCCGCTCCCGCTGGGAGCGTTCCCACCACGCTGTAGGTCAGGCCGTCGTTGTCCGGGTCCGCGGCCGAGAGAGCCACGCTGATCGGTGTTCCTTCCTGGCCGAGGATGTTGGGAACCTGCGTGATCACCGGCGGGCGATTGGATTTGCTGATGGTGAACGTGACGCTCGTGCTGTTGGTCGAGGCACCGTCGGACGCCGTGAACACTACCCTGTAAGTCCCCGCCTGCCCGTACGCCGGCGTCCAGGTGAACAGCCCTGTCTGCGGATCTACCATCGCCCCGGCAGGCAGGTTCGTGGCTGCGTAGCCGATGGCGTCACCGTCCGCATCGCTCGCCGCAAGCTGCAGCGACAGCGGCTGGTTCTCCGCCCCGCTCTGCGCCCCCACCGGTGCCAGCACCGGTGCCCGGTCAAACGTCCGCACGATCACATGGAACGTCCGTGAGGCAAAGAGCGCCCCGTTGGTCGCGTCGGTCACCGTTAGCGTGATCGTTCGCGTCCCCACGTCCGCCGCCTGCGGCACCCAACTGAATAGGAACACGCCATAGGTGGACGTGCCCACGAACGTCGCCCCCGCGGGCATCCCGCTGGCGCTGGGCGTGAGGGTGTGCTGGGCGAAATCGCTGACCGTCACCGCGAACGTCACCGCCTGGTCGCTGCCCACCACCGCCACCTTGTCGGTAATGAAGGGCATGACCGGAGGCAGGTTCGGCGAGGTGGAGGTCAGCACGAACTGCACCGACCCGGACAGCCGATTGTTCGCATCGCCATGCCCGTTGTCCGTCGCCGTCAGCGTGATCGTGAAGTTGCCCGACTGCGTCGCTCCCGGAGCCACATGAATGACGCCCGTGCCGTTGCCAAAGTCCTGCAGCGTGGCAAATCCCGGCAGCCCCACGGCGGTCAGCGTCAGCGGGTCGCCGTTGCCATCGGTCGCGCTCACCGGGATATCCAATGTCGCGCCCGGCGTCACGGTCTGGTTATTCACCGGGGCCACCACGGGGGGCAGGTTCACATCGCGCACGCTCACCACAAAGGATGTGCTGTCGAACGTGCCATCGGAGGTATCGGTCACCCCGAAGTTCAGCGTGTGATCGCCCGCCTCGCCGCCGGTGGGTATCCAGGTGAAGACGTGGGTGACCGGATCGAAGGTCGCGCCCGCGGGCAGGGGATCGTGGGTGAAGGCCAGCGGGGCCAGGTTGGTCGTATCGCCGGTGACGTCCGTGCCCACCGACGTCGAGGCCGCGTTGCTGTCGGGATATTCCGGATCGTTCACGCCAATGCGGATCGTCAGCACCTGTCCAGCATCAATATAGAGATGCTGCACGGGGACGAAGGTCACGCCGGCCGTCCCCGGCAGCACGTTGATCACCAGCGTCTGGCTGGCGGAGGTGCTCGCGTCCGATGCCGTGAAGGTGATCGTGTAGGTGCCCGCCTGGTTGTAGCGCGGCTGCCAGGTCAGCACGCCGGTGGCGGTGTTCAGGATCGCGCCCGGCGGCAATGCGTCAGCCGCGTAGCTCACCGTGGATCCGTTCTGCCCCGTCGCCTTGAGCGTCAGCAGCAACAGGCTGCCTTCGTTGATCGTCCGCGGAGCCAGCGGGCCAAACAGCGGCGGCTGGGCCACCGGCGTCACCACCACCGTGAACTGCGTCGAAACCGTGTTGATCCCGTCCGACACATACACCGTCACGCCGGTGTAGGTCCCCGCGCTGTGCGCGCCGGGCCGATAGTCGATGGCCTGCGACGTTGCATCAAAGATCGCCCCCGCCGGCAGGTTCTCCGCCCAATACACCAGCGGCAACCCCGCCGCGTCAAAAGCCCCCACCGCCACATGCAGCACCCCGCCCTCGTTGACCGTCTGCTTGCCGATGGGTGCCAGCACCGGCGGCGACGCCTGGTTGGTCACGTTCACCGTCCACAACTGATCGATGAACCCGCCCCGGTTGTTGTATATCCGCAGGTCAAACGCGTCCTTCGACGGATCCGACGACAGCGGCGTCCACACCACCACCCCCGTCGACCCATCCACCGTCGCCCGCGCCGGACCGGAAATCAGCACGTACGTCAGGGTCCCGCCCTGCGGGTCCGAGGCCTGTGGCCGATAGGTGTAGGGCGTGCCCGTCAACGCCGCCGTGCCCGGTGTCGAACTCACCACGGGCAACTGGTCGGGCGCCAGCGCCGCCACGATCTGCGGGAGCAGCGTGATGAGCGCCCCGTCGGCATCCAGAATGCTGATCGTCCGCCGCAGCGTCGTCGTGCCGGGCAACAGCAGGCCGCTGGTCAACAGGTCGATGTAGGGATGCCCGTCCGTCGTGAAGCCGTCGGCCCCGACCAGCGTATCGCCGGTCATCCCCAACCCCGCGAAAATCAGCCGTACCGGCGCGGTGATCGCCCCAGCCAGCGTGTTGGTCAGCGTCACGTCCATCGTGAGCACGCCGGTCGCGCGGTTGAGGCGCGTGTTCGTGAAGGTCGGCACCAGCGTCGCGAAATCCACCAGCAGCGTGAAGCTCTCTGTGTATGCCGCCTCCAGCCCCACCGCCAGCGTGCTCTGGACATCCTTGGAAATCGTCAGCGTGTAGCTGTCGGGCCGCAGCGATTCGAACCACAACTGCACCGTGTGCGACGTGGCGTCATACGTGATCGCCCCGATCGGCAAAAGCTGCCCCGTCGTCGTGTCCAGCAGCGTGTAGTTGGCGAGGTTCGTCACTGAATGGGCGTCGCCGTCGAGGGCATTCATGTCGCTGTCGAAAGTCACCGTGATCGAGTTCACCACCGGCTTGACCGTCGAACCGGCTGCCGGATTGGTGAAGATCACCTGCGGCGGAAGCAACGGAAAGAGGACATCGATCTGGTCCGTCTGGGTGAGATACAGGCGGCCATCCGGGCCGACATGAGCGAAATCGCCGCGGCTTCCACCGGTCGCCACATCCACGGTTTGCAGGCTCGACAGATCCACCAGCGTCAGCACGCCATCATCCCGCGTGACAAACAGCAGGTTCGCCAGCGGCGTGCCGACCTTGCCGAAGGCCAGCCCCACCGCGTTGGCCACATTAAGCACGGCGGTGACTTTGCCGTGCGCATCAAATTGCAGAATCGTCCCGCGCACCGGCCAGGATGCGCCCCAGAGGCTGCCGTCGGGCGCGATCGCCAGCCCATCCGCCCGGGTGCTGGAGAAGGGGCGGAAGAGATGCCCCACCGTGTCGAACGTCTGGATGCCGCTGCCCGCCGCGAGGTAGAGCAGGTTCCCCGAGACCGCCATGCCCAGCCCGATGCCGTCGCCGTAGCGACCCAGAATCTGCCCCGTCGTTGGATCGAGCTGCACCAGCGGGCCCCCGCCCGTCGTCGCCCACAACTGCCCCGCCGCATCGAACGCCATGTCATAGATCGGCACGTCGAGCGTAGCCAGCGGCACCAGCGCCTGCCCGCCCGAAAGCGTGAAGAGATACAAGCTGTTCCGCCCAGCCCCGCCGCTGATCAGTACATGCTGACCATCCGGCAGGAACACCATTCCCAGCGGCCCGATCGATGCCCCGGACTGCGTCACCCGCGTGATCAGCGAGCCCATCGTCAGCGGCGAAATCACCGTCGTAAACGCCGGCACGTTCGTCCCCACATGCGCCGGCACCCCGGATTGCGCTTGCACGAACACTGGGTTCGTCGCCACCACCGCGCCCGCCGGCGCGGGCGTCACGACCTCGTGCGCCTCATCCGGCGCCGTCGCCCCAGTCCCCAGATTCAGCCCCGCCGCAAACGCCTGCAGGTCCACCACGGCCGCCACTGCCTCGCTGTTCGCTCCGACGAGCACCCGACTGAACTCCAGTCACATC
>CALCHA010000318.1 GCA_937901265.1 uncultured Phycisphaerales bacterium | reverse complement strand
GCCAAAGCCACCGCCGCCCTGCCAGCCGCCGCCGAAGCCGCCGCCGCCGGGTCCGCCGCCACCGCCACCAAAGCCGCCCCCGCCGCCGCCGAAGCCACCCCCGCCGCCGGCGCCGCCGCCGCCGGCCTGGGCAAAGGCGGGTGCCGCGGCACTGAGAATTGCCGTGAGGGTGATCGCCGTAAGGATGTTGCCGATTTTCATGGGATACTCCCGCAAAAAGGTAGAGAAGCAAAGTCACGATTGATGGGGGCACTGTAGCGGGAGGCACCTGAAGGCAATGTGAAGAGGGGGGGCAAAAAAGGACAGGCCGCGCCAGAGGGGCGCGGCCTGTGAAGAAAGCGGTGGGTGGAGTGGGGTTACTTGGCGGGAGCGGATGTCGCGGCGCCGGTGCCCTCATTAAACTTGGTGACTTCGGACTTGATGGAGAAGGAACCCTGCTGGCCATCGCCGGTCATATCGCTCTTGACGATGCCGCCGGGAACTTCGGCGACGGACCATGTTTTGATTTTGAAGGGGGTGCCGGGAGCGCCGCCGCGGCCACCCATTTCGGTGGTGTATTCGTGGGTGATGGCGTTCATTTCCTTGCCGGCGACGTTGATTTTGTCGGTACCCTCTTTCATGTCCTTGATGGTGGGGGCGGGAGGAGCCCCTGCGCCGCCGCGACCACCGCGACCACCGCGGCCACCGCCGAAGCCCATCTGCATGACATTTTCCTGACCCTTGGCAACCTTGGCGGGGATATCGCTGGGGACGGGTTCGCCGCCGCCGCCGAAGCCGCCTTCGGTGGTGGTTTCGATGGTGACTTTTTCGGGCGTGACGGCGGTGAGTTTCTGGGTGGTGGTGGACTCGTTGGCATTGCCGCCGAAGTCCATGGTGCGTTTGGTTACGACGGTGGTGCCGACCTTGTGGGAGGCCCAGGCTTTATAGGAAGGGTTTTCGACCATTTCGCCCGCGGGCGCGGGAGCCGCGGCTGCGCCGTTGGCGGCGCCAGCGGGAGCCGGGGTTGCGGGAGCTGCCGCAAACACCGGAGAAACCAGGAAGCCCGCACAGGCCAGAGACAGGAGAAGACCAGACGTCCGTCGCATGGAAACCATCCTTTCAATAAAGCCCCCCAACGCCGCCCGCAAGGGTAGTACGCGGCAGGCGAGGGGAAATTGCAAGTGAGCAGGGGAAAGCCCGCGCCGTTGGGATTGTTCGCGGCAGGGTGAGGTGGGGCATTTTTCCGGGGAAGGCTCTACAATGCGGTTCCCTTGAAATCTTTCATTCCCGGAGCGTTCATGAAAGTTCCTTATCTTACTGCAGATCTTCCCGGCATCGGTGGCTTGATCAAGCAGCACCTCGCCGACTTCCAGGTCGAAGAAATTCCGCTGTACAAGCCGGAGGGCGTGGGCACGCATGCCTACCTTCTGGTGGAGAAGCGCGGCTTTTCCACGATGGCCGCGGCGGACATTCTGGCGAAGGCACTGGGCCGCAAGAATATCGATATCGGTTACGCCGGGCTCAAGGACAAGCAGGCGGTGACGCGGCAGTGGTTCTCGGTGGAGCATTTGGAAACCGCCCGGGCGCGGGGGATGGAGTTGCCCAAGGGGCTCAAGGTCGTGGAGATTTCGCGTCATCGGAACAAGATCAAGCGCGGGCATCTTGCGGGCAACCGGTTCACGATCGTGGTGCGGAACCCGGAATGGACGCGCATCGGCGTGTCGATGGATGATCCGCGGCAAAAGGCGGAGGCGATTCTGGAGCGGCTGGAAAAAACCGGCGTGCCCAATTTCTTTGGTCCGCAGCGCTTCGGGATGCGGCATGACAACCATTTGCTGGGTCTGGCGCTGCTCACCAACAACCCGCAGGCGTTCATTGATCGCTTCCTCGGCGATCCGGACCCGTCGGTCGACCATGGCCCGGTGCTGCTGGCGCGGCAGCATTATGTGAAAAAAGAGTATGAGCGGGCGCTGGAGCTGTGGCCCGGGCATTTGCGGGACGAGCGGCGTGCTCTGCATGCGCTGGTGAAGTCCAAGGGCAACCCGAAGCGGGCGATGTTTGCGGTCAACGTGGAACTCAAAAAGCTGCTGGTGTCGGCGCTGCAGTCGTTTTTGTTCAACAACCTGCTGGAGCGGCGGCTGACGAAGCTGGGGACGGTGCTTCCCGGCGATTTTTGTATCAAGCATGACAATGGAGCGGCGTTTTTGGTGGAGTCGACGCCGGACGCCGCGGCCATCGAGCAGGTGCGGGCCGACGCTCAGGAAATTTCGCCTGCGGGCCCGCTGTATGGATTTCGGATGTCGGAAGCGCAGTCGGTGGCGGGGCTGCTGGAGCAGGAAGTGCTGAAGGAATCAGAGCTGACGCTGGAATCATTTTCCGGCCCGATGGGTGCGCCGGGTGGGCGGCGCCCGTTGCGTTTTTTCCCGACTGATCTGGCGTTGGGGACGGATACGGATGAGTTCGGTCCGCATCTGGTGCTGGCGTTCACGCTGCCGTCGGGAACGTATGCGACGACGCTGCTGGCGGAAATCATGAAGTCGGACATCACGATTGATTGAGCGGGTCGGGGGCTCAGGGCTCGGCACCGGGAGGGGGGGTGCCCTGGCCGTCGGCGACGTACTGTTTGCGGCCGGCGCGATACGTGTTGGCATCGACGGCCTCATCGTCGCGCTGGGAGGGGGGGGCGGCGTCGGAGGACTGGCGCCACCAGGGGATCGATTCGCCGCAGAGTCGCTGGTGAATTTTCCGGAGCATGGGCACGCACCAGCCGCAGCCGGTGCCGGCGGAGAGGCATTCGGAGATTTCGGAAGCCACGCGGGGCTTTTCGACGCTGCAGAACGTTTCGACCTTGCGCAGGGTGACGTGGAAACAGAAGCAGACGGTGTCGTCGGGTTTGAGGGCCATGGGGAGGGTCCTGGCTGGGTTGCGGCATGATGAGCGATAGGGCCATCCTACCCAAAAGGGGTGGCAAGTTGGCAACGAGGGCGGGGGCGGTTTTGGGCCAGAGTGAATTATTGGCGGGTGGAAAATAGTGGCGTGATCGCGCATGATGGTGGGTAGATGTGCCCACCATGTTTAGACAGCTGAAGAGCGTCCTTCCGTTTTCTGACCCATCGGATATGCCCATGCGCACTGCCCAGACCGTTGCCAGCCTTCGGGCGGACCTGGCTTCTTCTTCCCTGGACGTTCGATCGCACGCGATGCTCGATCTGGTGCAGCTGGTGAAGCGGGACGCTGCGACGCATGGCGAAGCGCTGCCGCTGTTTGAACAGTTCATTCGGGAGGCGAAGGATCCGAGTCCGACGGGGGTTGCGTTGCGCGGGTATGAATACCTTCGCGGGCCGGAGGCGGCGCGACCGCTGCGGATGGCGTTGTTGCAGGATCCGCGGCCGAACATGGTGGTGTTCGTGTTGATGGACACAACGAGCGCGGGGATGGTGCCAACGTACGTTGGGTTGTTGGAGCGGCATACGGACCAGCGGCTGCGGGAGACGGTGATTCGGAAGCTGGGCAAGGCGCAGGATCCGGCGGCGTTCGAGCCGCTGGTGGCGTTGCTGCCGCATGCCGAGCTGCGGCCGCATGTGGTCGAAGCGCTGGCGGACCTGCGTGATGCGCGGGCGATACCGCATTTGCAGCCGCTGCTGTTCGACCGCACGGAGGCCTGGCCGATGGACAACCATGGGCCGATGCTGTCGGTGGCGGATCTGGCGGCGGAGGCGTTGCGGCGGCTGCCGGTGCATTGAGGGGGCGGGGTTGCGGGGGTCGTGGTGCAAAAAAAGAGAAAAACCGGAAGAGGCGGATGGGCTTCTTCCGGTTTTATTTTTGCAGGGACGGGGGGGATTGCGGGGGTCAGTCGAGTTTCCGCAGGCCCAGGCCCAGCTCGCTGAGGCGTTGCTTGATTTCGAGGAGGCTGGTCTGGCCGAAGTTTTTGACGCCGAGGAGCTCGGCCTCGGTGCGGGTGGCGAGTTCGCCGACGCTGGAGATGCCGAGGCGTTGGAGGGCCTTGCGGGAGCGGACGGAGAATTCGAGTTCGTTGACGCTTTTGTTGAGGGTGGTCTCGGGGATATTGGCGGCGACGGTTTTGAGGAGGTCCTTGCGGGCCTGCGATTGCTGTTCTTCGAGGGCCATACCGAGCCGGAGGTTTTTGTTGGTGAGCATCTGCTTGATTTCTTCGAGCGAGGTTTCGCCGAAGTTTTTGTAGCCCAGGAGTTCGGCCTCGGTGATTTTGAGGAGGTCGCCGAGGGTGCGGATGTTCATTTTCTTGAGGCAGTTGCGGGCGCGGACGGAGAGCTCGAAGTCGGTGACGGGGGTTTCCAGAAGGGCGGAGCGTTTTTCCGCCCGTTTTTCCTCGCCCTCGTCAAAGGACATGGAAAGGGAGGAGTCGACGTCTTTCTGGAAGAGGAGCCCGCGCGGGTGGTTGGGGTTGACGGTGAGGAGGCGGGTGAGGCATTCTTCGGCGTCGTCATAGCGGCCGACATCTTCGTAGAGGATCGCGAGGTTGAGGAGAACGCCTTCCTTGACGGGGCGTCGGTCGGCGAGGATTTCGTAGACCTCGATGGCGCGGGCGTCGTCGCCGCGGAGATCGAGGAGGTAGGCGAGCTTGAACATGACCTCTTCGTTCTCATGGTCGAGCTCGTGGGCTTCATCGAGGCGGTCGATGGCGGTTTCGATGAGGCCGTTGTTGAGCGCCTTGAGGGCGTCGGTGAAGAGGTGTTTGGCCTGATCGATATCGCGGGCGGTTTCCTGCATGGCGGGGGTGTCTGCGGTCTGGGTCATCCGATGGTTCCCTTTAATCAACGGCGATAGGGGGCAAGCGCGGCCGATGTTCCACACCGCGGGCGAGCGATGCGGAGCGCAGCCCCCGGCATGGTTCCGAACCAAGTAAGATATCGAGTTTGGGGCGGGCTCGCAAATCGCGTGGGTCGTCGGCGAAAGGGGGGGGGAATTGCCGGCTTGAGGCAGGGTGGTGGAGA